>JBKPBA010000342.1:0-7945 GCA_046726675.1 Chloroflexota bacterium | reverse complement strand
AGACGAATCGATTGAGATGACGCATGCGTCATCTCAATCGATCAGTATTGTGTATCTCAGGATTCAATGGTGATGGGCGCTGTAAAGGTATATCCCACACCTGGCACTGTCATAATATATTGTGGATTGTTGGCTTCAGGTTCGACTTTCTGACGTAGATGGCGGATGTGTGTCTTCACAAGACCAGAGTCACCTGCTTCGTCATATCCCCAGACTCGCTCGATAATCATATCAGTTGTTAAGACCTGGCCGGTATGTGTAATAAGCAAATGGAGCAGGCGACTCTCAGTGGGAGTTAGACGTACTTTCGCGCCTTCCCGGGTTACCTCATGGCGCATCGCATCTAATGTCACTGGCCCGACAGTAATTGCGGACGAATTGAAGGAACCTTTTGCACTGTTTGAGCGACGCATAATTGCTTTAATGCGAGCTAGTAGCTGCCTGGGACTAAAAGGCTTTCTCAGATAATCGTCGGCTCCCATCTCTAATCCACGTATCTCATCATCTTCACGGTCATGAGCGGTCAGTATTAAAACCATTGAATTGGTTTCACTTCGCATTTGACGACATACCTCGAAGCCATCCAGTTTGGGCATTTGCACATCCAGGATGACGAGGTCTGGTAATGTTTCACGCCAGCGTTTGATGGCCTGTTCACCGTCAAATGCGCGTATTACATCGTATCCATGTCCTTTGAGCCAATAGCTCAGCATATCAACCATGTCGCGATCGTCATCCGCCACCATGATTTTCACTCGTGTTTCCTCCTGATGTTGATAAACTTGTTCTAAATGCTTCAACGCGATGAAATTCAGGGAGTAACATCGTGGTACAATTTGGTGTACATAGAGCTAAACGTGATATGTTTTGGACTGATTGGAGAAGAATGTTATGATTCCACGCGAAGAACTTTTGTCCCTGGCTCGTGAAGTTGCGCTGCAAGCCCACTGCCCCTACTCTCATTTTCGGGTTGGCGCTGCGGTAGTGGCAGATGGAAAAACCTATGTTGGAGTGAATGTCGAAATATCGAGTTATGGTCTGACCTTGTGCGCAGAACGCTCTGCCTTAGCTGCTGCGATCGCTGCGGGTGCAGTAGCGGGGTCGATTACCCAGGTTGCGGTGGCGTTTATCGATGTGCAGCAAGGGGCGCCCATTCAGGATCGTACACCTTGCGGAGCTTGCCGTCAATGGTTGGTTGATCTTGCTCCACATGCCTTTATTTATCTGGATGGAGATATGCGAGATTTCGCAATTGAGGATTTGTTGCCGTATGCATTTGGGCATCAAGCTAAAAGTGTGTAGTGTAAGTGTTTCTGAGAAATTAGTTGACAAATCGCATACTTCTTGTGTACGCTATGATTACCAGGACTGTTAGTATAGAAGCTTGTACCTGTCCCCCAATACAATAACGCATCAAGGCTTTTGTTCGTAAGGAGCTTGTATGCCAGCACACTTTACCCTCGGAATTGAGGAAGAGTTTCAAATGGTAGATCGTCATACAGGTCAGCTAAGTCCGCATATTATAACTGTGCTGGCAAAAGGAGCTTCTCAATTCGGGGACAAAATCAAGCCGGAAATGTTGCAATCAGCGGTAGAAATTGTTACAGATGTGTGCCCAAACATCACTGCAGCACGACTGGAATTGCAGAACCTGCGTAAAATGCTGTTGCATCTGTTAGAAGAAGAGGGACTCACAATCATAAGTGCGGGCACACACCCCGAGGCATCCTGGTTGGATCAACCTTCAACTCCTAATGATCGCTACGTTGAGTTGGAAGAACAACTTCAAGATGTCGTGCGTTCCATTTTAATCTTTGGTTTGCATGTGCATGTCGGTATTGAGAATCATGAGATAGCCATATCGCTGATGAATCAACTGCGAACCTGGATCCCGCATTTGCTCGCCATCTCTACTAACTCTCCTTTCTGGGGAGGGCGTTTGACGGGCATCAAATCATATCGCTCCGTGATTTGGCGCCCTCTTCCTCGAAGTGGCATATCCGAACCGTATATCTCCTGGGGTGAATTCGATAGCTATGTACAGAGTTTAGTTGAGGCCGGTATTATAGACGATGGTAAGAAAATCTGGTGGGATATTCGTCCGCATCCATTTTTCCCGACTGTCGAGTTTCGCGTTTGTGATATGCCGGCCACAATTGAAGATACCCTTGCAATTGCCGCTCTTTGCCAGGCGCTCGTAGCGAAATTAACGTGGCTGTATAAACGCGGCATGGCTACCCAGGTATTGCCCCGGTATCACATTGATGAGAATAAGTGGCGTGCTATGCGCTATGGCCTGGACGCGGAGATCATCGATTTTGTGCAAAATCGTCGCCTGAGTATGCGAATCGCAATTAGAGAGTTGCTCGACTTTGTAGACGATGTCCTGGATGATCTGGGAAGCCGCTATGAGATTAATTACCTTCGCACATTGCTTGAGGATCCATCCGGAACAGGCGCGGATCGTCAGATCGCTATCTATGAGCAAACTGGCAGCGTGGACGCCGTTACTCAATATTTAATGCAGCAAACACTAAAAGGTATGATTTTCCAATCCACAAGTCCCATTTAATTGCCCCCCATGAAACAAGATGATATAATCCCATCGGCAATTATCCTCACTGACTGAAGTACAGTGCCATGGTACGAGGTTGATAAACAAATGGGCAAAAAAGTCGCTATTCTGCTCCTTACAATGATGGTCCTGACTGGCCTCTCCGGATGGTACATCGTGGGTGGAATTCAGGCTTATTCTCGATATCAGCAGAGTAGCATAGCTAGCCAGGAGCATTGTGGAGGCCAGTCTCCAGTACATATCTGTGTGCAATCTCCATCAGAGATCTTCAGTGCGTATTACCCTTATTATGTTGCTACGCAGTCCAATTTGTTTATCATACACTACAGTAGTAGTAGTCCAATTACACTAGTGATGAGCGTTAGCATCGCGGGGTTTAGCCAGGCAGAGACACATACAGTAAACGCGACATCAAATTTGCAGTCAATCAGCTTTAGGCCGTTAGCGATGAATCAAGCGTTTCGCCAGTTGACTGTAGATAATAATACCTGGCTACGTGTTCATATTACAGATTCGGCGGGACATTTGTATTATGACGATGATAGCCCGTTATTGCTGCATTCACGATGGTTGATGCAATGGATAGCGGCGAGCCGTTTAAAGATTGCTGCATGGGTTACACCTGACGATCCCGCTGTGATAGCCCTGGATAGAAAAGCTGAAACGCGATTGCAGTTACAGCCACAACCTACCCCTCCTGCGATGATTGGGTATGCTAATAAGGCGAGTGCCAGGGCTGTAAGAGACCAGGTTGATGCGATTTTTGATACCATGCGGCTTGATTACCAGATACAATATAGCCAGGCAAGTGTCCCATACAGCGGTCCTGGGGACAATAATGTAGCTCTACAAAAAATCAAACTACCGACAGAGGTGTTGCAACAGCGTAGTGGTATGTGTATTGAGCTTACTGCGTTGCTAGCTTCGGCAGTCGAAAGAATAGGACTGCACGCCGAAATTGTGATTATTCCGGGGCATGCCTTTCTTGGTGTAGCAGTCACTTCAAATAATTCGCAGTTTGAGTACTGGGACGCGGTGCAGGTGAATGCCAACGTTGCAGGGGATTCTGCTAACTTGTGGACCGATAACGAATATATGCAGAATGCGAAGCAAATTGTAGATACCATTGTGATTAGTGATGCTCGTCATCAGGGCGTTGGCCCGATGCTATGAATCAGTTAAGAGAGGAATACTACAACGAGCAATGTAGATTTTCCAACCTGGTTTAGTTATGGCTGCTTTGGTGGATTGGCCACATGCATGCTCACCATCGCTGTCAATGCGCTCTATACTACGTTGCGTAAACGCGGCACAACTCGACAACTTGCTGGCGCAATTGTTGCCTGTGTGATTTCCGCGTTGCTCCTGCTGCCTGCTATTGTCTGGTATAACACACGTTTCAGTTCTACGCAGGTGACCATTTCTGTTGTAGAGGTTACATTGGCGCTTATTTTTGTGGCTATATGTGGCTGGGTACTGCCGCTGAGCGTAACTACCGTCTACTGCCTCTTTACACAGCCACGTGACTCAAATACTTCGGTACGGATTCCCCGGCAACTGAACCATCGTAAACGAACCACACGTGGCAACGCTGTTGGGGGGGCGGTGTCGCTGCCTAAGCGTCAACCGGGTGTACTTGCTCCTTTTGTTTTTGGTGAAGATATTCCCTGGGGTTGGCTAGAGCATCGCTCGGGACGTTTCCAGGGACAAAAGTTAGCATTGAATCGTACTGTAATCAGTATTGGTCGCGAAGAGGATAATGATATCTGGCTGGATGACGAGACGTCTTCGCGTTATCATGCTGAATTAGCCTGGGATGGCGGACAGGTCTATATTACTGATTGCAATAGTTTAAACGGAGTGCAACTGAATGGACGGCGCATACGCGGCACGCTTGTTATCAAAAATGGAGACCTGGTAGAAATCGGTTCGCATCGTTTTATATTTGAAATTGCGGAACGTCCCACTCCACTGGCTGACAAGGATGATCCTCTTTTGCATCATCCGCGACGCCTTTCTATCTCACCTGAAACTGGGTTCCCTGATAATGGTGGAAGACTTGCCAGCGCTAATGCACTACCAACAAGACCTTTGGATGACGAGACACCTTTTGAGTTTGACAGTCTCGAGTTAGATCGCGCAGCATTGCAATTACCGCACTCAACACCTGGCGAAATCAATATTGAGGCAGGCGATCCTGATACACCGCATCATGCTATGGGTTTTAACCCAATCACTCCGTCCACATTACCCGAAAGACCTGGTAGTCTCTGCACAATCTGGAACGGGGGAATGGCAGGAAAAAGCTTCTTGCTGGATAGATCTGTATTGACTATTGGACGATCTGCTAATTGTGATGTAGTCATTCAAGATGACTCAGTTTCATCTCAACATGCTAAATTTTTGTGTCAGGCTGATGGGGACTACGTGCAAGATCTTACCGACCAGAAAGGCATAACAGTGAATGGTGAACATCTGAAAGGGTTGCTTTTGCTCCGGAAAGGAGACATCATTAGCCTGGGTAATATTCGCATGGAGTATACCTTTATACCAGAAGCGCAAACTTCGTCCTTCCCTCCTCTCCCAATGCCAGTAAGCGCTTACCCACTAAGTGGTCCTGGACCGTTGCGATTGCCTAGCAAGCCGAAAGAAGGTTACTAATCTGCCTTGATGTTTGCCATGGCGTGTCTTGATAGAATTGGTCTACCGTGGCCGGGATAGAGGTAGAACACACGCAGGCTGCATAGTGTTTGAAGCGTCATTTCCAGGGTGCGCCGATTTGCACTTCCATGCACAAGCGCTGTTCCTCCCTCAAGTGTTACAACACTATCTCCACACACCAGTTCGTAGCTAAAGGGATTGTAAAGGCAAAGGCTTTCGGGTGTATGACCAGGGCTGGCTATGACACGCCAGTTGAGATGATTTGGGAGTCCTGCTACATCCTCTAACCAGATATCCACCATTTGTACCTGCTGTTCATAGCGCGTTGAAAAGAGGTCTAGATGGTGCAAAGCTCCAGGTAGAGGGTGCTGGCTCAGCATATGTCCGGCGAAATGGCTCATTCCCGGTTTGCTCCGAATTTCCTGGCGACCACCATCTCTCCATGATTGTACCAATTGTTGCGCGACAATAGACGCGGCAACGGGCGCGTTACAGGCTTTGCGTAGAGCTGCGACCCCGGCTGTATGGTCGGGATGTAAATGTGTCAGCACAATAAGATCGATATCGCTAGGGGCACGATGTAGAAATCTTTGGAGATAATTCAGCGTTAAATGTGTGTTGAGTGCGGAACCAGGGTCAATAACAATGCAATGCTCATCGTTGATAAGATAGGTGTTTGCCATTGCAAAGCGATCAGTAATGGTATGTACTTGTCGAGGCTGTTGGACAAGTAGAGGTTGTTGCTGTCTGATCTCAGTAGCGATGTCCAAGGTGCCTCCAATAAGGAACAACGCTTTTAATGGCATGAGCTAAGCATATCTTTTTTACTTTATCTATGGTACAATGAAAATGTGGTTTAGGACAAGGTAAGTAATATCCAATCCCTGGTTTCGCTCCGCCACCTGGTATCTAGGAGTGCCTGCCTGCCTCACTGAAAGTCTCTAGACTTCTCTGACCACCCTGAGACATTTCTGCTGTAAATTTAAGTACAAAGCAAGTCTCCTGAAAATCCATTTAACGCATGAGATCAATTGGGCGGAGCGAACAAAAAAGAAGGGGAACTATTACCAATGATGTCCAATGGAGGATACCAGGACCGTATCCTTACCTGTCGTGACTGCGGCCGGGACTTTACCTTTAGCGCTGGGGAGCAAGAGTTTTACGCCAGTCGCAATCTGGCCAACGAGCCAGGGCGCTGCCCTAGTTGCCGCGCTGTTCGACGTAATTCCCAGTCAACAACGCCTCGTTCACGCAATGTCGAGCATTATGAAACGACTTGTGCTGACTGTGGACGACTTACCTCTGTCCCATTCGTTCCGCGTCAAGACCGTCCTGTATATTGTAGTGATTGTTACCAGTTGCATCGTCCTGTCCGCAATTCACACAGCTATAGCAGCAGCCGTGGTCAGGGTGGGCGTGATCGCTACAACTCTGGCTGGTAAATCTAAATCTACTTTCAAATAGTAAGAATGAAGCAGGTGACTTTACTGGCCACCTGCTTCATTTTAGCCTGGCACTTCTAACGCCTTATTCGCCGTTGTGTGTTATACTACAGGCAGAAGCAGTCCCCTCCAGGAGGTTAAATCGATGTCACAAAGCCGCGCAGGGCAATGGCCTGAGTATGTCTATGTCGTGCCTCAAGTCTACACAAAAGCAAAAGTGCGCCTGATCGGTTTAGGCACTTACGCTCCCTCAGGTATAATTACAAACGAATTTTTCTCTGCTATTTCCACGCGTTTGGGGGATCCCCGTAGCGCCGATGATCTGGAGCGTGTAACAGGTCTGAGTACACGGCATGTACGTGCCAGCACACTTGAACTATGCCGCAAAATGGCAGGAGCGGATGCTCCTGGACTGATTGACGATCCTGAGGCTCCCAGGGACGAGACATTGGCGGATATGGCTGTAGTTGCTGCCCGACGTGCCCTTGCCAGTGCTGATCGTGACGCTTCTGAAATTGATACAGTGATCGGAGCTTCTTCTTCTGATAACGATGCATTTCCTACCATTGCCGGCCTTGTACAGAATCGACTGGGATTAGGACCCGTACGCGCAACTATGCTTAAAGGCGCTTGCGCCTGTCAAACAGAGGCTTTTCAGATGGGTAGCGAAATACTAAAGGCCGGTTCTGCCAATCTTGTACTCATGGTTACTTCTGAAGGGCTACTTCCCAATATCATGAATGTCCTGGATTGGAAAACAAGTTCGCTTTTTGGCGAGGGGGCAAGCGCGTTTCTATTGGAACGAGGCGATGAAGATACCTTTGTCATTAATGGTTCCGATGCTAACCAGGCTGCGTCACTTTTCTATCAGACACCCCTGCGCAAAGATGTCGTTGAAATGGCTGAAGTTGATATGAAAATGCGCGAACTCTACCAGGCTGGCAAAGGTGCGGAACTGAATAAGTTACTTTCACAGTATATGGTAGGCTATACCAAAATGAATGGCAAAGAGGTTTTTCGCGAAGCTCCACGCGCTATGGCAGAATCTGTAGATGTGCTGTGCCGACATGCCGGGTTATGTCATGATGATTTAGCGTATGTTGTGCCACACCAGGCCAATTCGCGAATTACGCGCCGTATGGGAGAACTACTGATACATGACTATGGTTGGCCGCTTTCGACAATGGATAAACTCGTAGATAATTTCCGCTATTATGGTAAACTCTCTAATGCCAGTATATCTACCGCACTAGCAGAACTTCTACGC
>JBKPBA010000341.1:0-8494 GCA_046726675.1 Chloroflexota bacterium | reverse complement strand
AAGTCGTAAATGGATACTTCACGCTTCCGCAAGGACCAGGGCTTGGCGTGAAGCTGAATGAGGATGTCATCCGGGAACACCCACAGCAACGGATTTTCTTCAACCTGTTTGCCGAGAACTGGCATCGCCGCCAAGCTGTGCGGCCATCCTCGGCCGAAGGCTCCCAACTGTCTGACTGATGCAGGTGAAGAGTTATATCGGTGCTTAGAATTTCCATTTCTCAACAAATGGTGAGAGCATGCCATGATCCCATGCTAGCAACCTGGCCATCCGTGTATAGTTTACCAACCTCGATTCTGACTGTTTTTTGATGGGAAGGTATGAATAGTCTCCCCTTTAGATGCCCATGCAGCTCACTGGCGCGAGACCCTGGTAGAGATGGCCGAGGCTTATGTGACAGTGTGATGCTCTACCCTCTGTTGCCAGTTTTTTCATCCGAGCTCTCATGCCTGCTACAGGCAGCCTATAACCTGTCAGCCGTCAATCTACGCTGACAGCAAAGTTGACAGCAAACACGGTAGACAACAGTAGATTTCAGTAGATCGCAGTGGACACTCGTGTGGCTTTTCGAGGGCGCCGAAGACGATAGTAGACAGCTGTAGACGAGCAATGTCGGAGAGTGGAATCGGCAGCAGATACAGCGGATTGAGCAACTCGAAGCGCATCAATCCTTGGCTGATTAAGCTGCTGGTCGCCTGGTTACGCGCCTGCCAACAGAGACAAAGAGCATACGTACATCTCTAACCATCTTATCTAATGTGCAATTCAATTCTTGCCAGGCACGCCAACCATTTACACGCCAGGGCGGTGGGGTTCCCTTGATGCGAGGCGGAATTGTGAGCATGATCTCTGTTGTTGCAAGCTCACGCTTTGATATCTTGTGCAAGTGCAATGGCATCGTTGGTCTTTCTTCAATGATGTAGCTTGGGCCGGGTTGGGCATCATACCAATCATTAGGCACCAGCCCTTCTACAGGATCGAGCAGTTCAGTAACTCCATATGCCCGTAAGATGTCATAAGCCACATCATTGCAATTGTGACGTAAGACTGAATAAGGCTGCCTGCTCTCCCAAATCACCGTCATCCAGGCGTCTTTGGGGCGCGGCTGCGTGACAAAATACACCTTATACTCATCATAGGTTATTAATTGTTTTTGCATTGCCCCAATAGGATCAAGTGTATGTGCAGACCAGAAGCCCATATCTTGAGCCTTCACAAAGGGTCTCCCTGCCTGATTTTCAACCGAACCTGCATTAAACCAGCCGTTGTTCCACTCAAAGGCCCAACCGATATGACCCAACCCATTTGCTCCTGGATGCCGGACGAAGATAATCGCACGCCGTGTTGTTGGAGGAAGATCAGCCGGCAAATCCGGAATGCCCTCTGGAGCCTCTAATTTCTTTGCAATAACGAAAGACGGTGCAAAGCGAAGAAGGAGGCCTCTCGCTAGCAAATAGAGTCCATCACAAAATGCGTAGACTACTATGAATATGATAAGAAGTACAAAAGTGACGTATCGAAAGTCCTGACCTAGAAATATAGCAAGACCGAATAGCATCAAGAGTATGCCGAAGAGCCAGGTTAACCCTTCGTATTTATGATACGAGTGTCGTGCATCAATGATCACCCTGACTCCCCTGATGATAATGCGGACCGCAATGACCGCAACTATGAAGATTATAGTCGATATAGGAGATACGAAGCTGATCAGACCAAGCAAAATACTTAGGATACCGAACAGATAATTGGTAAATTTATGCTGGGTTTGGCGTTTACCCGTCGCAATCCTAAAAATATCAAGGAAGCCGTCGATAATCAGGTAGATTCCCAGAGCGTATATTAAAATATGAAGCGTGAAATTTGGGTGGGTAAGAAGGATGATACCAAAGATGATATTGACAACACCGCGTATTACCTCCATCCACCAGAGCCTTGTATGAAATTGTTCAGATTGAAGCGTCTGTTTTAAAAGTGTCTCTTGCATACTTAATTCTATCTTATTGTGCGGTAGGTATTTTTGGGTGTAAGCATATGACACGAACAATGCGATTTTTCGATCTTATTATACGGTATCGTTGAATCCTATGGAAGATCAAAATGTACTATCTTCGTTTTTGTCTATGGATTCGCCGATGATTAGAGTCTTATATTGGATACGACAGCGATTTTGAAAACGGTTGCTCATCGCCCATGGCCAATCCCTGAAAGCCCATGGATAATGACGCAAATATGGCATGAATTGCTCTTTGCCCATTGGCCAATTGAGCCAGGCATATTGCGTTCCCTCGTTCCCTCTATTTTGCCACTTGACACGTATGAAGGACAATGTTGGGTTGGTGTAGTGCCTTTCCATATGACTTACGTTCGTCCACGTTGGGTACCACCTATACCTGAACTGTCGAGTTTTGTCGAACTAAACGTACGTACCTATGTGACTCTACATGGGATTCCCGGTATCTACTTTTTTAGCCTGGATGCCAGCAATCCTATTGCTGTTGCCATCGCACGGACAATATTTCACTTGCCCTATTTCAATGCTGTGATGAGCAGCGAGAGTGTAGACGATACCATTCACTATTACAGCCGCCGTACTCACCATGGCGCACCTCCTGCAGAATTTAAGGCTATGTATCGTCCAATAGCACCGATTGCCTTCGCACAGCATGACTCGCTCGAGCGATGGCTCACTGAGCGTTACTGTCTTTACACAGCAGTGCCAGGAAAAGGTGTCTATCGTGGTGATATACACCATGTACAATGGCCACTACAGCCCGCTGAACTCGAGGTTAGTAATGATACGATGGCTATCTCGCATGGTATACGCTTGCCCGAAATACCACCTCTGCTGCATTACGCTAAACGACAAGAGGTATTGATCTGGCCTCTCAGGCATGTCTTATAGTATATGCACATTTGCTCATGGCAAAACGAAGTCCCAAACACTATAAAAACCTATATTGTTATATTACCGTGATTATTTTGTGATTTTCAAATCAATTGCAATGATGTTATTGATTTTAACCTGTTATAAAATACAATTAATTAAAAGAAATGCTGATCTTCTGAAAGTTTTCCAAGGAGTAAAATGCAGGAGCAAAGAATTTCAATGAACTCAACTTTGCAACAGGTGCGTGATCGTGTGGTTGTTGACCGCGAGAACATCCAGCAATTATTTGTAACTTTGACAAGTAAGGGGTATCAAGTTGTAGGTCCAACCGTTCGTGATCATGCCATTGTGTACGATACATTAACCTCTCTTGCTGATTTGCCTATAGGTTATACAGATGAACAGGACGGGGGAACTTATCGTCTCAAGAAGCGAGCCGATCAGGCATTGTTTGGCTATGTTGTCGGACCGCATTCGTGGAAAAAATTTCTCCATCCTCCTGTTATTCGGCTGTGGCAAGCCAGGCGCGAAGGGAATGGTTTTGAAGTGATCCCAGAGAACCATGAGACTTCGAAGTTTGCGTTTATTGGAGTTCGCTCATGCGAGCTGCATGCTATAGCAATCCAAGATAAGGTATTCATGCAGGGTCAGTTTACAGACCTTACTTATCAATCGCGACGAAACAACTTGTGTATCGTGGCCGTCAATTGTGGCCAGGCTGGTGGAACATGCTTCTGCACTTCGATGGGGACAGGGCCAAAAACGACTGCCGGTTTTGACCTGGCGCTTACCGAGGTGTTAGACACGGATCGTCATTACTTTGTTGTTGAAGTTGGCACCGATTTAGGAGCAGAACTGTTGCAAACAATTCCTCACAGAGGAGCAACACAAGATGATATACAGTTAGCTGAAGACATTGTCGCTAATACAGCCGAACACATGGGCCGAAGCATGGACACAACAGGCATTAAGGATCTTCTCTATCGCAATATGGAGCATCCGCGGTGGGACGATGTCGCCTCACGTTGCTTAACATGCAGCAACTGCACGATGGTTTGCCCCACATGTTTTTGTACAACGGTGGAGGATGTTACCGACCTGACAGGTGAACATGCCGAACGCTGGCGCAAGTGGGATTCATGCTTTACGATGGATTTCTCATATATTTATGGTGGTAGCATTCGTACTTCAACCAAGTCTCGTTATCGTCAGTGGATGACTCATAAACTGGCAAGTTGGATTGACCAATTCGGCACCTCGGGATGCGTCGGATGCGGACGGTGTATAACATGGTGCCCAGTCGGTATCGATATTACTGAAGAGGTCCGTGCCATTCGTGAAAGCGAAAGCGCACCAACTAAGGCTGCGAAGGAGCAATAAAGATGCAGACACTTGAATCGATCCTGGCAGAGCACCCTTTCTTCAAAGGACTTGAGCCTCGTTATCTGGAGTTGATCACGGGTTGTGCCTCAAATGTTCGCTTTGCTGCTGGAACATACATCTTCCGTGAAGGAGAGGATGCATCGCAATTCTACCTCATCCGTCAGGGCAAAGTGGCGCTCGAGATATTTGCTGCACAGCACGGACCAATCATAATCGAGACCATAGAAGCTGGAGAGGTGCTCGGCTGGTCGTGGATTTTTCCTCCGTACCGCTGGCATTTCAGTGGACGTGTCGTCGAGCCAACTCGGGCAATTGCATTGGATGGAAAATGTCTGCGTGCTAAAGGTGAAGAGGATCATGATCTGGGCTACGAACTTATGAAGCGAGTCGCTCAAATCATGATGGAGCGACTCCAGGCTACGCGCATACGGCTGCTCGACATCTATAGTGATCTCCCTGGAGGTAGACTATGATAGCACCCTTGCCTGATCCTATGTTGCCGCAGCGCTACCGGGTACAGCATGTACGTCGCGAAATACCGGATACGTTCACTCTGGAACTTGAGCCCGCAGACGGAGGCGATATCCCTCCATTTGCCACCGGGCAGTTCAACATGCTTTATGTCTTCGGCGTGGGCGAGATTCCAATCTCGATCAGCGGCGACCCAGCTAAAAGAAGGCCACTTGTACATACAACGCGAGCCGTGGGAACAGTGTCAAGGGCAATGCGTGAATTGAAGCCCGACGATATAATTGGTGTACGCGGACCTTTCGGGAGTCATTGGCCTATCAAACAAGCGGAAGGAAAGGATATTGTAATTGCCGCAGGCGGAATCGGGTTGGCGCCATTGCGCTCTGTAATGTATCATATTATTTCTCAACGCGAGAAGTATGGCAAAACTGTTCTCCTCTATGGCGCACGTACGCCAGCGGACATCCTCTATAGGCGCGAACTCGAACACTGGAGGGCACACTTTGACCTCGAGGTATATGTCACCGTAGACCGCGCCACAGGCTCCTGGCGAGGGAGTGTAGGAGTTGTTACGCGGCTTATTCCCAGAGCGCCCTTTGATCCACAGAACACAGTAGCGATGGTTTGCGGCCCCGAAATCATGATGCGCTTCACAGCAGCAGAGCTTGAGAAGCGTGGAGTAGCGCAGGAGAACATCTACGTCTCTATGGAGCGCAATATGAAATGCGCAATCGGCTTCTGCGGGCACTGCCAGTATGTGCCTTATTTCGTTTGCAAGGATGGTCCTGTATTCCCGTACAGCCAGATCCAAGGCTTGCTTACAAAGTGGGAGGTTTGATATGAACACAAAACAGAAACCCAAACTGGCTGTTTGGAAATTCGCCTCCTGCGATGGCTGTCAGCTAAGCCTCCTGGATTGTGAAGATGAACTGCTGGCCTTGACAGATGAGATCGAGATAGCTAACTTTCTTGAGGCATCGAGCACTATTGTAAAAGGGCCATATGATCTATCCCTCGTCGAGGGGTCTATTACGACTCCACATGATGCTGAGCGGATCCACCGTGTGCGTCGCGCCTCGAGGTTCCTCGTGACGATTGGCGCTTGTGCTACGGCAGGAGGCATTCAAGCGCTGCGCAATTTTAAGAATGTGAATGAGTTCATTTCCATCGTGTATGCCACACCTAAATACATCGAGACACTGAATAAATCAACACCGATTACTGACCATGTATATGTTGACTTCGAGTTACGCGGTTGTCCCATTAACAAACACCAGCTCATTGAGGTCATCAGCGCATTCCTACATGGACGCAAACCAAACACGCCAACCCATAGCGTGTGTGTGGAGTGCAAGCAGCGCGGGACTGTATGCGTAATGGTCGCACAGGGTATTCCATGCCTCGGACCCGTGACTCATGCAGGGTGCGGAGCTATCTGTCCTGCCTATAATCGTGGTTGTTATGGATGCTTCGGTCCGAAAGAGACACCCAATACAGTGGCATTGAGCACACGTGCTGAGGAGTTGGGTATGCAAAGGCAGGATATCGTGCGGGTCTTCCGCACCTTCAATGCTTATGCCGAGGCGTTCCGCAAGGAGAGTGAGACGCATGAACAATAAGACCATCAAGGTGGACTACCTGGCTCGCGTCGAAGGCGAGGGAGCACTCTATGTGAAGATCAAGAACGATAGAGTCACGGATGTGAAACTGAAGATTATCGAGCCACCACGTTTCTTCGAGGCATTCCTGCGCGGGCGCATGTATACCGAGGCTCCGGACATTACGGCACGCATCTGTGGCATCTGCCCCATAGCCTACCAGATGAGCTCTGTACATGCAATGGAAGACGCGTTCGGAATCAGGGTCGATGGACAGCTTCACCAGTTGCGCCGCCTGATCTACTGTGGAGAATGGATAGAGAGCCACGCACTGCACGTTTATATGCTCCACGCACCCGACTTTCTTGGCTATTCCGATGTGATACACATAGCAAGGGATTACCCGGACCTTGTCCAACGTGCGCTGCAAATGAAAAAGGCGGGTAACGCAATTGTTGCGCTGTTGGGTGGCAGAGAGATCCATCCTGTCAACGTGCGTGTAGGCGGATTTTATAAGGTACCTGCGAAGCAAGAGTTGAGCCAACTTGCAGAAAAATTGAAGCGAGGACGAGATGTCGCGCTAGAAACCGTGCGATGGACGGCGCAGTTGCCATTCCCAGATTTTGAGCAAGATTATGAGTTTGTTGCTCTGCGGCATCCTGCTGAATACCCTTTTAACGAGGGACGGCTGGTTTCTAACAAGGGGTTAGATATTGCCGTCCAGGAATACGAGAATCACTTTGTTGAGGAGCATGTGGCATATTCCAATGCGCTGCACTCAGTCCTCAAGGAACGAGGCGTGTACTTTGTCGGACCGATGGCAAGGTATAGCCTGAACTTTGATCGACTTTCTTCCCTGGCGCAGCAAGCGGCTCGTGAGGCAGGTCTGGGGCCAACGTGCCGTAATCCGTTCAAAAGCATCATTGTGCGCAGCGTGGAAATGCTCTATGCATTTGATGAAGCCTTGCGTATCATAGAGGAGTACGAGATGCCGGAGCGACCCGCTGTGGAGATTCATCCACGTGCAGCAACGGGCTACGCCTGCACTGAAGCACCGCGCGGCATACTCTATCACCGCTACCGGCTCAATGAAGAGGGGTTAATACTCGATGCAAAGATTATCCCGCCAACGTCACAGAACCAAAAAACTATTGAGAACGACCTTCTACATTATGTAGAGCAAACTATAAACTTGCCGGAGGAGCAGCTCACATGGCAGTGCGAGCAGGCCATCCGAAACTATGATCCATGCATATCCTGCGCTACGCACTTCCTGAAACTGCATATCGAACGTCAGTAAGAATATACATGAATGCACCGGCGTCAAAAAGTAAACGATCATGTGTCCAACGTCCTTATGGGCAAGGGTGGCTCTTGACGCTTTAGAGAAGGGAAAGTTATGGATGATACCCCCATTCTCGTAATTGGCATTGGCAATGAATATCGCAGCGATGATGGGGCCGGACTGGCCGTCATTCGGGCACTCAAAGAAAAGAACCTACCAGGCACGCAGCTCACAGAATGCGCTGGCGACGGCTTGAACTTGATAGACACCTGGAAAGTCGCAAAGGTTGTGATCCTGGTCGACGCAGTTTCTTCAGAATCAGAACCTGGCACCATTTTTCGCTACAACGCACTCACCGGGCCAATTCCAACACATCTTTCCTTTCACTCCACTCACACCTTCGGCGTAGCAGAGGCCATTGAGATTGGAAATACATTACATCAACTCCCGCCAAATCTACTTCTGTTCGGGATTGAAGGGACGAACTTCGCCACCGGAACAAACATATCCTCGGAAGTTGAAAATGCGATACAAGAGGTCGTTGAACAGGTGATGCGAGTAATTCAGACGTTCCTTTCAGTTACCTGACCACGCTAGCGGTAGGCGCGGCAGAGCCGTTGGTAACTGCCTTCCAATAGTCGTATACCTTTCTGCCCTAAACGCAAGCTGAGCTGATGAGCGTCTTTTCCAGTAATCTTTCCGTCACCCCACCTTGCTGAGATACATTGATCGGAAAAGGCTCACTATTTGGCTGTGTTATAATATCTACAATTGCGAGAGTTCTTGCTATACAGTCTAGAGGAGATTTATGATGGTGCAGTCTGCTCCAGCTCTTTCAGCGGATGAAAAAAGACGGCGGATGGTTATCGG
>JBKPBA010000340.1:0-4551 GCA_046726675.1 Chloroflexota bacterium | reverse complement strand
GTATGATACCATAGATTGTGCTATCTGCCCATATTCAGCGTTTAACTGGAAGTGTCGCAATGGGAATGATCGCTGGTACCCCAGACTCACTCATAAGTTGAATAAAAGCAGCCACATCGGTATCGATGATCTCTTTCAGCTGTTGAAGCTGCACATCGATGCGTTGTGAAAGATCCTCATAGAGCTCGTACGCCTGTCCTGTGGGCGCAGCCTGAGCACTTGAAACAACGGCCGCGAGCCATGCCAGTTTACCGTTGAGCTTGACTGGCCAGTTCATCGTGTCCTGCCGAGTTTTCGCTTTTGACTGAGTCAGTTCGTCTTCGAGAAGCACCCTTACAGTTTATCATACACAATCGGGAAAGTAGGAATATCAGGAGTAGGTAGAAGACTTAAAAGCATATGAATATGTTATAATCTTTCAAGATTGTTTCGTCGATTTCTACAGCCAGAAAGAAAACCTGGTTCAACCATGACCTCTGGCATACCATATAGCGCAGATAATCCTCTGCATAGCCATTTTCATCGTTATCCAAGAATACGCTCGCAGGTGAAAGTAGTTTTTTCGATTGCTTCACTCTGTTTCCTCACACTCTTTTTAGTGAGTTGTGGCCAGTCACCGGAAAGGCAATCTAGCAATACTGGCAACCCGAAGCAGGGTAACCAGCTATCTAATTCCCAGATTACCTACGTGGCAATTGGCGCTTCCGATACCTTTGGAATTGGCACGTCAGATCCTTACACACAGAACTGGCCTACAGACCTGGCGGAAAAACTTGGTCAGAAAGTCCATCTCATCAATCTTGGTATACCGGGAATAACCTTACATGATGCTTTAAACGTAGAACTTCCTGTTGCGCTCGACTCACATCCTGAACTGGTAACTATCTGGTTAGGAGTGAACGACATTGCTGATAAAGTCCCAATTAACAGCTATTCTCACGACCTGGATCTAATGTTGACGCGCTTAAAGTCTCAAGCGCCGTCTGCGCATATCTTGATCGCAAATATACCAGATCTAACACTTTTGCCTTATTTTACATCGTACAACCAGCAGATGTTGCATCAAATAATCGAGGAATACAATGTAACCATCGCTCACGAAGCGCAACAACATCACGCCATTTTAGTTAACCTGTCACAGCAAAATTATAACCTGAAAGAGCATCCTGAATACATCGGCAATGATGGCCTACATCCAACAGACCTCGGATATTTACAGCTTGCGCAGTTATTCTACAACACCTTACAGCAATCACAGGGACGATAATTCATAGATGACACAACTTTTTGGAATTCCACTAGACACCTTCACAACCATATTACTGGTGATAACCTTTATCATCATCGGTGGAGTAGGTTTACTGGCAATCACGAATGCAATCTTTTTCAAGATTGGTATACGAAACATTCCCCGTCGTCGCACACAAATGTTCTTAATTGTCTTCGCCCTGATGCTTTCAACTACTCTCCTCTCCAGCGTACTGGCAACTGGCGATGTGATTACCGCAGCAGTGCAGACAGTCGCAGTTTCAAACCTGGGCAATGTAGATGAGATCATTCAAAGCTCCGGCTCGCCTGGCTTCTTCGACGATAGACTCTATTTTGATCTGCGTGATCGGGTACGAAATGATCCCAATATTGCAGCGATCGGGGCGGCATTGATAGAACAAGGGGTATTGGTAGCTGATATATCTTCTCGCCAGGTACGCTCTAAAGTCACAGCGCTCGCCGTCATTCCTGGGAGTGAGAAAGGTTTTGGAGCAATTCAGGATGACATTAGTAAAGTACAGTATCATATTGCTGATCTTCAAACCAACGAGGTCTATCTCAATCATACGCTGGCAGTGCTACTGAACGCCCATGCTGGAGATTCCATCTACTTGTATTCAAAACGCTGGCCTGGGAAACGATATACGATGCATGTACGAGCAATCATTGCAGATGGAGGACTTGTCGGTGAGCAGCCGTATATTGTGAGCCAGGTTAAAACATTTCGTGACATCGAACACCGCTTTGACGATATCACTCAGATTTTTGTGTCTATTCATGGAACAGATGCATTTGGATTTGATGTTTCAGAAGCTGTTAAGCAGACACTGAGCCAGGGGATTCCCTCCTATCTACACGTCAATGAGGTCAAAGAACAGGGTGCGCAGTTTGCGCAACTCGCGGATGATATCTTCTCCCGCATCTTTTCGCTTTTTGCTCTCTTTGCCTTAGCTATAGGGCTACTCTTGATATTTCTTATATTTGTGCTATTGGCGGCTGAACGTCGCGCAGAGATGGGTATGGCACGCGCTATAGGTGTGCTGCGCCGGCACCTCGTATTGATGTACATCTTTGAGGGAACAGTCTACGACTTAATCTCTTCATTTATTGGCCTGTTTATCGGTTTAGGCATAGGGACGTTACTCTTCCTCTTCCTGGAACCCATTCTTGCGCGTTTTAATTTTCCGCTCAAACTAGTCATTCAACCGCGCAGCCTGATTATCGCCTATTGTCTGGGTGTGATCTTTACATTCTTTTCAGTAGGATTTTCGGCATGGGTGGTAAGTCGTATGACTGTGGTGGATGCATTACGCAACCTTCCAGAGTCAGAACGACCAACTGCATCTCTTGTCGAGATTTTAACAAAGTTCCTTAATTTAGTGAAGCGCATTGGCTCGCCACACAATATACGGCGTATCTTATTTGAACAAATTCCCGACACGTTGATAGGATTGATTCGTAGACTGGCACAGGTGGGTATCTTACCCTTGCTGGTGGGCTACTTGTTGCTAGAGTTGGGGTTACAGCGTTCACAAATTACGCCTTTTTCTCTTGGTCTTTCGTTACTCGTGATTGGTGTAGGATTACTACTCATGTCTGGCGTGAACTGGACTTTAGGCAAGTTGGGGAAAAATAATTGGAAGAAGTCTGTTAAAAGAATATTCGCCGTCGTTGTAGGGCTTACCATCTTTGCCTACTGGGCGCTGCCCTTTGACGCGTTAGCACTGCTGGGTCTGCCACGTTTTCAGGGAGGAGTAGAGATCTTTTTCGTAGCGGGCTTAATGATGGTATTTGGAGTTGTTTGGGCGTTAATTGCCAATGCTGATCTACTCATACGTCCGCTCCTGGCGCTCTGCTCATGGTTACCAGGATTACAAATCATGACCAGGCTGGCTTCAGCGTATCCCTTGCACCACCGTTTCCGAACCGGTTTAAGTGTTGTAATGTTTAGCCTGGTCGTTTTCGCTATGACGATCATGGCAGTGATAACGAATGCGATGCAGAACAACTATACCGATATTAACTTCCAGACTGGCGGCTACGATATTCAGGCGGTGGCATATTTCAAGCCAATCCCTGACATACACTCTGCATTAGCGAGCCATGGCATAGATCCCAATGCTTTCACCACGATAGGCACCCAGGCTTCAACAGCAGTAGGAGTTATCCAGCCAAACGCTGATACTCCAGCCTGGCACATTTATCCAGCGCAAGTTGTAAGCGGAGGGTTTTTGCAAGGTTATGGTTTGCACCTTGCAGCGCGAGCCGTGGGCTTCAACGACGATAACGCCGTATGGCAGGCATTACAATCACATCCCAATTATGCACTCATCGACAATACGGCATTACCTTATCGTCCATTTAGCCTGGTCAATTCGCCGGTATATGATCCAAACGCGCCATCACCTGCCGCTGCCGGTTCACCCATTTACCCACCAGGTTTTGATCCATATTTCACCTACTCAATGAACGGAGTATACCAGGGTGATACAAGCTTCACGCCTACACCGGTCTGGGTAGCTGGTTTCCAGCAGCGTTCTGCACTAAAGCTGACTATTATCGGTGTCGTAGATAATAGCGATAGCGCTCATTTCGGACTTTACATCTCCCAAAAAGCTTATAGCGATTTCCAAACTGATCCATCGACACCTGAAGCTGAGACATACTACTTTAAGGTGGCCCCCGGCGAGGATAAACGGGCTCTAGCTCTAGCGCTGGGATCAGCCTTTCTGGATAATGGCCTGGAGACAACCGTTTTGGAAGATGCGATTTGGACGCTACGAGGACCACGCATTCTACTCAGTAATGTGCTATTAGGAGTAGTCGGTTTGACATTGTTGCTTGGAGTAGCAGCGCTTGCCATTACCGGCACGCGAGCGGTGGTCGAACGTCGCCAGCAAATTGGAATGCTGCGCGCACTTGGATCTAAGAGGCGCATGTTGCAAGGAGCTTTCCTATGTGAATCGTTCTTCATAGGATGTGTTGGCAGTTTGATAGGTGTAACTCTTGGGCTAATTCTCTCGCGCAATATCTTTGCAGTTAATTTCTTCGAGCAATTCCATACAGGCCTGACGTTTGCAGTTCCCTGGGAAGAACTGGGGCTGCTTGTGGGTATTGCGCTAGTAGCTTCGCTCATAGCGGCTCTGCTTCCTGCTTGGCAGGCTGGGAGGGTTGCGCCTTCAGAGGCATTGCGGTCATAGAATGACAAGGCTCCGACTGACATTCATATACTTGTACCCATTTTATCCCACACTTAGTAGGGCTTATAGATTACATAGCCAT
>JBKPBA010000339.1:0-5339 GCA_046726675.1 Chloroflexota bacterium | reverse complement strand
ATTCCTCCCTATCGAGCAAGGCACTGTGAACGCTATGGGAAAATTGCTGAGGGACTTGGATTGGTGGAATACAACTCTAACCCAGATTATGAAACACTCATCGTTCGTGTACTTGCTCTGGCCAGCCAAGTGCGTGTGCAGGAGCTTTCATACGTCATTCTATGTATTTAAAGAAGATTTTGGCCTGTGTTTGACACCTTCATCGTCAACAGTGGAAAGCACGAGTGAAGCACTGGTACGCGAACGAGCCGGTGGGTATAGCAATTGGACAATTGATTGCTTGTCTTTATACGAGGTTATGATTGTCAAGTAAGCCAGCTATCTATCTCCCACCACCGGAGCCTCCTCAAGCTTCAAAGACAGCACACGCGAGACACTATCTCCACCCATTGAGACCCCGTAGATCACCTGCGCCTCCATCATCGTCAGGCGATTATGAGTAATGACGATAAACTGTGTGCGTTGAGCAAGACGCTTCAGAATTTCGCAGAAACGTGCCAGATTGGATTCGTCATGGGCCGCATCTACCTCATCGAGCAGGCAGAAAGGCGGCGGATTAATCTCCAGCAAGGCAAAGAGCAGCGCGGCCGAGACTAAAGCGCGCTCTCCACCGGAAAGCAGCGACAAATCCTGCACCTTCTTACCTGGGGGCTGCACAAACACATCTACTCCTGCAGGCATACTCGAGACATGTGTACCATTCTCACCATTTCTGAAAGCGATCAGCTCAAGACGCGCATGACCGCCATTAAAAAGCCTGGTAAAATGCTCGCTGAAACGAGCATTGACAGCCTGAAACGTGGATTCAAATTGTCGAGCCATGGTGACGTCGAGCTGGCTGATGATTGTATGTAACTGCAACGCCGCCTGATCCATGTCGGTAATTTGTGTGCAAAGGAACTCATAACGTGTGCGCGTTTCTTCATACTGTTGCGGTGCATCAGGATCGCTCCCACCAATGGCTTTGAGGCGATTGCGGAGGTTATCAACTCGCCTGCGGAGCTTGCGCAGGTATGTCTCTTCTTCCTCCGAAAGCGTCTCAACCCCAATAGAAGAATTTGCGACAGCAACCTCTTCAGACACTTCTGCTACTTCTTTAACCTCATAGCCATCTGTAGCATATCGAACGAGTTCTCTGGGATCCGTGATTCCCATCTCTTCCTGTAACTGCTCTAATAATGCATCAACAGCATCTCGCGCTCTCTGGCTCTCTAGCAGGCAACGACGATAGCTTACTTCTAAATCATTCATCGTATGGCGCAACTGCATTATCTCGTGTTCAAGCGTGGCTATCTGACCGTCGATCTCACCCGCCTGTTCCTCAGCCACGCGCAACTTTTCTGCTAGCTTTTGCATGTGCTCTCGAGCCCGCTCAAGTTCAGTTCGCTGCGACGCTATCAGTTCCTGCAACGACTGATGCCGCTCTTCGGATTCTCTTATACGATTTCTGTATTGCTCTACTTGCAATTTGAGGTCTTGTACCTGTGTCTGTTGTGTTTGCAACTGTTGGCGAAGCGATTTCGCTTCCTGTCGTTTGACAGCTAGCGCAGTGCGTGCTTTGCTCAATTCATCCTGCTGGCGGCGATAAACGATAGTGCGCTCCTCCACTTCCCGTTGTAGTTCTTCGACCAGTCCTGCTACTTCTCGCTGCGACTTTTCATGTGCACGCACGCGCTCCAGCGCTGCTTTTACTTCCTGCTCTAACCCTAAAAGTTCAGCCGATAACTGCTGCTCAACTGAGATCGCCAGTTGTAATTCTGTTTGCAAACGTTCCTGTTCACGCTGTGTATTATTTACCGTCCCGCTCAGATGATTGATGCGAACAGCATTTTTCTGTAATTCTTTGTCAACTACATGCTGTTCTACACGACGAGCTTCCTGGCTTCGCTGTACTTCACTTATACTGGCATTCAACTTATCTACGAGAACCATATGCTCCTCTAGCTGCTTGGGCAATTCATGCAGTTCACGTTCGTAAGCAAGCAATCCCTGTTGACTGCCATCCTTGCCACTTCCTCCAGTCAGCCAGCCATCAATATGCAGCACTTCACCATTGCGAGTTACTAACTTCTCTATAGGTGAATTTCCAGCATTACCTGGCAATGATATGAGCGTGTTGAGAAACGTTCGAGCGCTCCCCATGTCATGAACAATGATTGTCCCTCGCAGTATTCTGCGAAAGAGAGGCAGGTAACGTTGTTCACACTGTATACAACTCCATGAAAATCCATGTATATGCTCTTTCAGGGATGATGTATTGGCCAGTAAGTGATTGAGCGTGTCTTCCTCTGCACGAATTTGTTTATCGTCACTGTCCTTCATCTCCGCCTGGCTGTCACCCTTATTCAACCATACAACCATTGCTTTTCCCGCCTTCGATGCATTCAGGTAATCCAGACATGCGCGAGCATCTCCAAATGTTTGCACTACCACACCTTGCAAATATGGACCAAGCGCAGCCTCCAGTGCAATCTCCAAACCAGCAGGGGCAATTCCGAGTTGAGGTACAGGACCAATAATACCGCTGACTTTGCCCGCAGGGGCACGCATAAGCGCACGTACACCATCGTTATACCCACTGAGGCTCGAACGCCAGTTTTTCAGCAAATTGAGCCGATCTGAAACACTACGACGAAGCCTCTCTGCTTCAGCCAGGGCTGACTTGAGTCGCTCTATCTCTTGTTGGGCACCTGTGATGGCACGTACAATAACCTGTCTGCGTTGTGTGATATGTTGCTCTTCTTTGCGCGCGCTATCGAGTTGTGCACGCTCTTCAACCAGGCGCGTCTCTAAAGCGCGGATAGACTGCTGAGTCTGGGAAACGGTTTCTCGCCTGGCAGCAAGGGTACGATTGCGCTCACCCAGGTGCTTCTGCTGACGCCCAAGGTCAGACTGACTGGCTCCCAGGCGAGCCTGAATCTGGATAAGTTCGCTCTGCGCATTGCGTAAACGTCGCTCATCAAACTCATATTCCTTTTGTGCCTTCGCGACCTGCGCTTCCTGCCCAGCCAAAGATGCTGCATTCGTATCTATAGCTTCATCAGCAAGGTCGCATTGTTCCTCCAGGTCAATAATCTGTTGTTGGGCAGCGATCAGCCGTTCACGCAGTCTTCGTTCCTCCTGTTGCTGTTCAACCCTTTGGCGTTCCAGACCTGTGATGCGTTCGTGGTTGACGGCCAGGTCACGTTCAATGCGCTGTACAAAGTCGTTCGCTTCATTACATGCTTCACGCGCCTCGACAATGCTGGTTTGAGCGCTTTGCCGCTTCGCGCCCAGGATTTCTCTACGCCTATCAGCTTCCCGGAGCGCATGCTCCATCTGCCGAACATGTTGCACCTGTTCCTGTTCAGCAACCTCAGCACGTTCCTTGTTTGAGTGCAGGCGTCTCCATTGCAGAGCATACCAGGTGAGCAAAACCTCCTGCAATTCGCTGTTTAATTGCCGGGACTCAACTGCGCGGCGTGCCTGTTCTGCAAGAGGTTCTAGTCGTGGTTCGATTTCATTGACAATATCACGCAAGCGGTCGAGGTTTTGTTCTGTCTGTCTCAGCCGGTTTTCAGCGTCCATGCGCTGCACCTGGAAAGGGCGAATACCTGCGGCATCTTCAAAGAGTCCACGTCGCTCCTCTGCACGCAAACTAAGTGCAGCATCGATCAAACCCTGTCCGACGACAGTATAGGAATCATGTCCGATACGAGCCTGGGCCAACAACAACACAACATCTTTGAGGCGAACTTTCTGTTTGTTGATGAGGTATTCATTTTCACCGGAACGGTAACTGCGCCTTGTGACAGTGATCTCGCTATATTCCGAAGGCACCCAGCCGGTACTATTATCGATGGTAAGCGAGACCTCAGCCAAACCAAGCGGAGCCTTGCCATACCCACCAGAGAAAATAATGTCTTCGCTTTTCTTGCCACGCAACTGGCGCATGCTCTGCTCACCCAGCACCCACCGCACCGCATCGGCAACATTTGATTTTCCCGCACCGTTCGGTCCTACTACAGCCGTTATGCCTGTGCTAAACTCTAACACAGTCCGCATCGCAAAGCTCTTAAAACCCAACATCTCCAAACGTTTTAGATACACAGCGTAGCCCGTTCCTCCCAGTGTATATATTTATAACGCCACCGATGATATCATAGAGGCGCCTATACGTCCAGTAGTATTGGGAGTGCAGAGGCTGCGCCTCTGCCGGGGTTCGGGGTGTACCCGACGAATTCTCCTCTTCGCCGCTGCAGGTGGTAAGAGAAAAAGGAGCTAAGCATTACATATGCATAATTTAACTAACTTTGCGCGGCACTGGGGCCTCATACTAATAGGAATCATCCTCACCATGAGCGGACTCATCTACGGAGTCATCCCCCACCAAACTCCATATCAGAGCATACCAAAATCATTCCTCGCCCACTACCTTTCAGGACGTGGAATCGGCTACATGCAGTTAGAAAAAAGTCCAACCCTTTACATCGTAAACGAGGGTGAATTTTTACCCGCTTTTAGCGCCGATTACCTCAATCACGGCAATGTTTTGATCTCTTTCCTCTATCGAACCGACAAAACAACCAGCATCGAAGCAAGTTCCGACAACAATGTTCATCTGGTTGGTCCGGCATATACAGTTGAGCGGATAACGTTGTATCATCAATTTGGCCAGCCTCCAGAGGTATTCAGCTCACACGAGTATTTTCAGAATCCAAATGGTTATTATCAACATAACTGGATGGCAGGTATGGCGTTATCATTTCTTGGTCTGATTTTCATCGGTTTAGGGATATTCATGACTGTTAGACGAGGCAAGAAAAAGAAACGGCTTGATTTTGCTAACAATGCAGTCGTTCAGGAAACCATGCAGCCAGCACACGTCTCGCTCTGGTTGCGCTCGCCCCAACGAAACACTGAGGAACCACGCCGCCTGGAAAAGCCCCAGACGAAGGAAAAGGGGTTTTGAAGGCAGCGGTCTAGCCAGACCCGACAGGAGGCTCAGGAATGAAGAAGATCATCGTACTGGCCACCGCTGGAGCTGGTGGCGATCTGCAGCCCTTACTGGCCGTCGCATTTGGCTTACGCGAACGCGGTCATCAGCTCGTCATCTTCGGCGACACGACGGTGGCGGCTGCTTTGACAGGCATGGGCATCGAAATGGTCAGCGCAGCATCTGAGCACGATTTGGGTCCGCGATTGATCGCCCTTAGCAAGGAGCGTCAAGGCCTGACCTTAGCCGAACAAGCTGAACTGACCCGGCGGCGGCTGGCCATGTGGTCACAAGAACTCGTGCCTGCCATGGAGGGCCTCCTGCACGAACATAACCCCGACCTCCTCTTGACCTCGCTGTTTGG
>JBKPBA010000338.1:0-5516 GCA_046726675.1 Chloroflexota bacterium | reverse complement strand
ACGGGGAGATTGCCAGACCAGCGGGAAATATGACTATACCGTTCACCCCGCTGCCAAACTCACGCTCCAGATTTTTAACACCAAGACGATGAGCAGCGCCTTTTTCACCGCAGAGGAAACCCTTGCCCTGCTCGACTACTTGACTCAGCACCGCAGCCAAATCGAAGCAGCCGCCACAGATGACGCCAAGTAGCCGAAATGCAGCAGGCAGCATGTGGAAAAAGGAATTTTATTCCTCAGCAGCAACCATTCCTAAATGCGATTTTTGCGGTGTTTACAGCGTCAGTGCGATAAATACCTGGCGCTCAGACATGACCCCGTTCACAGTTAGCCCCCCTCGTGTTCTTCAGAAAGAGAGCTCCAGCTTTTTCACCCTCACGCTTACGTGTTCCTCCGAGACGGGTGAGTAAGAAGCTGACTTAGAAAACGCCTTGGAGTTGTTCCTCTCCACCAGTCTGTGGCAGACGAACAGACGCGCTATAGACTCTCACCTCGCCCGCTACTAGCGTTGAAACCCCTTGGAAGAACTCGGCATGCTCAACGAGCCACTTGATGTGGAGGAGATTTCCTAGAGGGTCGGGGTTCAAGTCCCGACCTTTCTATTTAAGATTTGCTGCAAACGGATTGCTCGCCTCCCTTTCCTCGCGGCTGTAGCTTCGAAAGTGGGTGTCCAACAGGATGCCCATTTTTCTTGTCCCCTCCTGGTTGAGGCAAACGGACGCTGTTGCCTGACAGGAAAGAAGCTGGCTTAGAAAACGCCTTGGAGTTGTTCCTCTCCGCCGGTCTGTGGCAGACGAACAGACGCGCTATGGACTCTCACCTCGCCTGCCCCTATCGTTGAAAACCCTTGGAATAACTCGACATGCTCAACAAGCCAATCCCTTGTCAGCCGCGCAGACGCTTTCGCATCAGCGAGCGTGTCAAAGGTGCTAGTAATGGCCACTTCGTTGTCTCCAAATTCCACCAGCGAGTAGGCTCTAAATCCTGGCACCCGGCTGAGGATGGGGACAAGGCGCTCTTGCATATCCTGTATTATCTTCTCTTTCGTCCCCGGAATGAGGTCATATTTGCGCATCACGTTGTACATGACTTGCTCCTTTCAAGCACAGGGCCCATGCCTGGTACCCTTTCGTATCAAACTCCCCAGGTGCAGGCCTTTCCGTAAGGCCTCACCTCTTCAACGGATCACCAAGGGAGAGAGGGATCAAATTCTCTACAGAAGAGAATAGTATCGTAACTTCACAAAACCATCACATATTCTCGTGCTATAGTCACAAAAGTGACACAGTTGCACATGATGATGGTCAAACTCGAACCAGAGGAGTTCCATGAGCTTCTCACCGAGTATCACACGATTTATGAGAAACTCGAAGGATGAGGTAGGTCTCACAATTTCGTCACAAAGTTGTTCCTTTCTTGCATTTGTTGTGTTTTTCAGATACACTTACCTATAGTGTGGTTCTCTCCAACCGTATGTTGTCCTGCTTAGATTGGTTCTCTCTTACACATGTCACTAACCATGCCCCTACTACTAGAGGAGTTCGACATTCTATGACCTACAAAGTATTGCCGGTAGGCAGTCGGGTACGGGTGACCAGTTATAGCCCTTTTCGGGAACAGCGGGGAACGGTACGCGACGTTCATACCATTGCTGCTGATCTTGAGGAGCCCTTTTGTTTCTACCTCATTTCGCTTGACGGGGGACAGGTGAAAGAACCCATTTGGTTTGAATACGATGAGATAGAGCTCATTACTTCTTCACTCGTTGCGCTTCAGGAACGGTAGTCGCACCAAAGCACTCCAAGAAAATGGGTGTCCAACAGGATGCCCATTTTTCTTGTCCCCTCCTGGTTGAGGCAAACGGACGCTGTTTGAGACCTGTAGAACAATCGCTATTTTGTGACTCAATTGAGAGCGCAGCCACGCATTTTATTCAGTATACTGTTCTTAGCAGGGATACCTGCTTAAGCAATCGCTTGGGAAGGAGGTAAGGAGGATGGCTTTGCAACAGCCTGGCAAGCGGGATATTCAAATCGTGGCGGAGGGCACGCCACCAATTGGCTGAAAGGGAGGAGAGTCCCCCGCTTTCCTCCCTGTATTTTTGTGTTACAGCGGCGAAAAAGTGTACAAAGTCGAACTGTCATAACGGCAAGACACATACCCCAAGAAAGGAGACAAGCAGCATGGAGGAGCAGAACATCTATCCACCTGGCAGCCTGGTACAAGTAACCAACTACGGCCCTTTCAGGGGACTCAATGGGACAATTCAAACGGTTGATACCATTTCCGATGATGTTGAGGAGCCGTTTTGTTTTTACCTCGTGGCTCTGGAAGGAACACAGTTGAAGGAGCCTATGTGGTTGGAGTACGATGAGGTGGAGTTGGTGACTTTTCCGCTTGTTGCGCTTGAGGCATAAGCCTTTCGCAGCGGGGGAGCAGATGAAAGCGGGTATCCCCTGTGGATACCCATTTTTTATGGGGTTGTCGTTTCCGTAAGGATGTAGGCAACTCTTTATTTTTTCGTGATGATCTCGTGAGAAGACGAGTGCTCCAGGTGACGCGTTTGTGACAATGATGAGCTATATTTACTATATGCTAGTTGCATATACATGTAGTTTGCATATTTTCCGGCGATTCCGGTGCAAGGACAGGATGATGTACACGGACTCATTAGACAGAGGAACGGAGGCGGGTGGAGCGGATGGGCTGAGCCAGGAGACCAGACACGATGCACAGGTCACTTCGAGACAGCGTCACTTTGGCCTGGTGTTGATTGTCATCTCAGCCGTCTCGTTTGGCGTGATGCCGGTATTTGCGCACTTTGCCTATGCCGCAGGAACTGCTCCCATTACTCTGCTGCTGTTGCGCTTTGGCAGCGCTACGATCGTGATGGGTGCGCTCATGTTGGTGCGCAGAGACCCCTTCCCGCGTGGCCGGGTGCTGTTGGGGCTTGTGCTGATGGGTGCGGTCGGATATGCGGGGGTGTCGCTCTGCTACTTTCTGGCTTTGACGATGGCTTCGGCAGGGCTGGTTGCGCTGCTGCTCTACCTGTATCCAGCACTGGTGACAGTGGTGTCGGTGGTCTTCCTGAGAGAACGCCTTGGCCGTGTCAAGCTGGGAGCGCTCGTGCTTGCACTGACGGGAACAGCGCTCACGATAGGAGCAACGGGAAGGGCCAGTGCGCTCGGCCTGCTGCTGGGGATGGCAGCAGCCCTCCTCTATGCCATCTATATTCTGGTGGGGAGCCGGATCGTGCACCAGACGGGGTCCGTCGCCTCCTCAGCCATTATTATGGCCTCGACTACGGCGGTCTTTGCCGCTCTTGCAGCGATCCAGGGCCTATCCGCACCGCAAAGCGTTGCAGGCTGGGCGGCTGTGGGAGCCATCGCGTTCATTTCGACAGTGATTGCATTCGTGACGTTCTTCGCTGGCCTCAAACGCGTCGGCCCGGTTACGGCCTCGACGCTCTCGACCTGGGAACCGCTGGTGACGGTCGTGCTGGCGGCGCTGATGTTGGGAGAGAGGATGGGTTTGGTGCAACTGGTCGGCGGAGTGCTCATTCTGCTGGCTGCTGTGACGCTCGTGCGGAGTGAGACAGGCAACAAAGGAGGGGTTAGATGAGCCGAGGAGAAAAGCGTTTCCACAGATGATCCCACCCTCTAGCAGAGACGCGCCAGTTTCCCGTCCTTGCTCAAAACCCTCCCAGGTATGAGTGAGCACGAGGCAGCGATGAAGCTCGGTTTCTTCCGGTTTTTGGAGCCTCAAGACACGTCACCTTGCGGAATGATTGCTTCGGTTGGAACTGGGATGTGCCCCCTCATCAGGGCATAGTACACGCTTGCAGCAACTGCCAACCCGACCATCCATGCGATGTCTGCCCCTCCCAGGAAGGCAACCATTGGCCCAGTGTAGAGTGCAGTATTGACAAAGGGGAGCTCGAGGAGAATGGCGGTAGCATAGGCCACCAGTGCGCGCCAGTTGAGGCGACCATAGATCCCATTCGGATCGAAGATAGAGCCTATCTCGTACTGCTCATGCCGGAGAAGATAGAAATCGACCAGATTGATGGCCGACCAGGGAATGATGAAGTAGAGCAGGAACAGGAGGAAGTTCGTGTAGTTCGTGATGAAGTTGCCCTGACCGAGTACCGCCACGGCAGTGCCAATCATGGCAGCAGCGAGCAGAAAGATGATGCGGTTGCCAGTGCCGGTGTGGAAGCGTTGCCGCACGGCGATGGTCGTGGTCGTGGTCATGAACATGCCATAGAGATTGAGCACGTTGGTCGCGATAATACCCAGGATGACGAGGAGGTAGATCAGGATGCTGAGTCCGAATCCTGTCTGTTCCACGACATAGCGCACCGAATTGTTCGCAAACTCTGCGCCTACAACTGCAACAGCGATGCTGCCAAAGGCCATCATCCAGATGGAGCTGAGCACTGAACCGGTGTAGGTCCACCAGAATGACGAGCTAATGGGCGTATCGTGCGGTAAGTAGCGCGAATAATCGGCGACATAGGGCCCGTAGGTGATTTGCCAGGTTGCCACAATGGAGACGACAAGCAGGAATGGCCCAAAGGAAAAGGAAGAGGTTGAGAGCACGCTGCCCACCGAGTTCTCGGTGAATAACCGGATGGTAAGGTACAGGAAACCTAGTGCGAAGAGCGCACTGACGATCCCTTCGAAAAGAAGAACACTGAGGGGCTTCGGGCAAACGGGCACGCTCTTCGGACAGCAGCAAAATACTGTAGGCTGTACTGTCGCGTGCCCCTCACAGTTTGAGTGCTCGCCACGAAATGGTGGTAGTTTCTTCGTTTTATCTAATGTTTGTAATGTTCTTGTGATTGCAGAAGATTTGCATAAGCTGAGGAACGCTGTACACGCAAAGTGCTCACAAAAGTTAGCTGTCAGTGTTAAGGAAAGCAGACTTTGGAGGAGAAACCATGATGAAAAGCATTCTGAGACGAAAACAGGCCAAGGTCATAACCGCCTTGGTCATGGCTATAGCCGTGTTGGCCATGATTGCTGGATTAGGGCTCGGCACCGGAAGAGCAGGAGCAGCCTCACCCAACAGCAATGGTGCCCAGAAGGTGCCGCTTACCCAAACTAATGCTGGCTGTCCCGGCTATACCACTCAGCCAACGGGAGTTCCGACTTTTGGCTTCGCGATTATCAACACTACCGAATCAGGAAAGCTGCTTGCGAATGTGGTGCTTGTGGGTGCCCAGCCCAATGCTCTCTACAACATCAGGCTGATCCAGCTACCGAGCGAGGCAACAGTATGTAGCCAAGTTGACGGCACACTCACCACGGATGCTCAGGGGAACGGGAATGCGAACATCCAAGTGTCTGCGGACCCGAGTACCACAGACGTCTGGGTGGATCTCAATAACCAGGCAGATTTTACCAATTTCTTCGACACCCGGGTGGTGCCCATTTAGCGAAGCATTACGTTCACCGAATACCCAGGGAGTGAACGTAAGCTTGCTCATCGCCATGACCTGCTCAGGTCATGCT
>JBKPBA010000337.1:0-9399 GCA_046726675.1 Chloroflexota bacterium | reverse complement strand
AGTCGCTGACCGCAGACGTCGATCATCACTCATTCTTATTTTTGGCCTGGTACAGGTTCCCATTTACATTATCTATGGGTTGGCCAATACGTTTCTGATTGTCCTTATTTTCTTCATTATTCATGGTGTGGTCTATTCGATGATGGAACCAGCGGTTGATGCTCATGTGGCTGCTTCAACGATAGCTGGCGCACGAGCAAGGATTCAGGGGCTTTATTCTGCCGCAGGGCTTGTCGGCGGATTCATTGGGGCAAGTGGATGTAGCTTACTTTATAGTTTGAACTTCCGGTTACCACTTTTTACGATAGGTGTGCTCTTTGGCATCTGCGTGCTCGTGGGTGGTATTCTGATACGCATCTCCGAATTGCGCAATAAGGCCTTGCTAAGAACTGACGCGGGGAATGCAAAGCAAAGGGCAATCACAGCTATTAGCGAAATCAAGTAATTTTTTACCAGTGACTATTCAACGATTTTCTATTGATTATCGAAAATATCGCTCACATACCGCTCATTTTGCGCGATATTTCTTGTGGAAGAGGTTTGTTATGTGCATGTTGTTTTTGATGGATAAGAAGGATTTTGCAACAGTCTCTATTTCTAACTAAGACCTCTGTTACATGTTACAATAGAGCTGATAACCGTCTCATCCATTGAACCAGAAGGAGGTCGCCTTGGATTTCTCGCTCACTGAAGAACAGAAAATGATTCAGCAAACGGTACGGCAGTTTGTTGATCGTGAACTGATGCCCCTGGAAAACGAAGTATTGCAAAATGAAGGAAAGTATCCAAATGGTGTAGAGCCGTCACGTTATCATGCCCTTCAGATGAAGGCTAAAGAAATGGGCTTCTGGGGCATCAACACTCCAGAGGAGTATGGTGGGGCAAACCTGGGCGCTGTGATGACCGCGCTGATATTCATGGAGCTGGGGAAAACGCTTGTGCCCTTTATGTTTGGTGGCAGTGCCGACAATATCCTCTATTATGGCAACGATTGGCAAAAGGAGGAATATCTCATTCCTACTATGGAAGGGGAACGTGAGTCGTGCTTCGCGCTTACTGAGCCGGGGGCAGGTTCCGATCCATCCGCCATTCGCACGACTGCTGTCAAGGACGGTAACCAATGGGTTATCAACGGGCAGAAAGTATTTATTACGGGTGGCAATGAAGCCGATTTTGCGATGGTTTTCGCTGTCACCGATCGCACAAAACCACCGCAGAATGGTGGTGTGACTTGCTTCCTGGTAGATCGGGAGATGGGTTGGACCTCACGTCCGGTGCCAACGATGGGCGGGTGGTCTCCTGCGGAACTGTTCTTTGAGAACGTGCGAGTACCAGAAGACCACATCCTTGGGGAGGTCGGAAAAGGCTTCTCGTTGGGTATGCAGTGGATTGGTCAGGGACGGTGGATCATTGCTTCACGCTGTATCGGCACTGCTGAACGCTTGCTGCAAATGGCGGTAGATTACGCTAAGGAGCGTGTGACCTTTGGGCAGCCGATCGCTGACCGCCAGGCCATTCAATGGATGATTGCCGATTCTGCTGTCGAGATCCAGGCGACAAAGTGGCTGGCTATGCATGCCGCCTGGAAGGTTGATCAGGGGTTAGATAACCGTCACGAGGCCAGTATGGCGAAGCTTTATGGCTCGAATATGGCGAACCGCGTGGTTGACCGAGTGATGCAGATTCATGGTGGTATGGGTTATACGCGCGAAATGCCTATTGAACGCTGGTATCGCGACCTGCGTGTGACGCGCATTTACGAGGGGACTGACGAGATCCAGCATTGCATTATTGCGAGAGATTTGCTGAAGGGGTATGTGAAGATTGGGCGGTGGGAGTAGGGTTTGGTGTTCGCAGCGAGGAAAAAGCAAGAACATGAACAAGACAACAGAAGCCATGCAGGAACACGCCCGCCAGCCCGTCTCAGGCGGATGTCCTGTGGTGGGCATCGGCGCTTCTGCCGGAGGACTGGAAGCCCTCACCGCGCTGCTCTCCCATCTGCCGAGCACGACAGGTATGGCCTATGTCGTGGTGCAACACCTGGACCCAAAGGCGCCCAGTCTCTTACCTGACCTGCTCGCTCGCGCGAGCCGCCTGCCCATCAGGGAGGTGGAGGAGGGGATGGCGGTGGAACCGGATAGCGTCTATATCTGCCCTCCCAATGCCGAACTGACCCTCGAAGAAGGAGTCTTCCAGCTCAGCCCATCTCGAAAGCCTGGTGGCAGGCCGAGTGCCATTGATCGGTTGCTCACCTCACTGGCACACGCACAGGGGCCGGACGCGGTGGGCGTGCTGCTCTCCGGGACAGGTTCGGACGGCACGGTGGGCTTGCAAACGATTCGGGATGCGGATGGGATCACCTTCGCGCAGGACCCCGCCTCTGCACTGTTTCCGCAGATGCCCCAGAGCGCCATCGCGGCTGGCTGTGTCGATCACGTCCTCTCCCCCAAGGAGATCGCCCGCGTCCTGGCACAGCTCGTGAAACACTCTCCCCCACCGCGGGTCCAGCCGCAGGTACCAGGCGTTGAGGAAGCAGCAGAGGAGCCAGGTTTCACCAGCATCCTCCAGTTGCTCAGCCAGCACAGCGGCGTGGATTTTCTCTCCTACAAACCCGCTACGCTCAAACGGCGCATCGAGAACCGCATGGCCCTGGCGCACTTCGCCCACCTGTCCGCGTATGCCGCCTACCTGCACGAGCATCCAGACGAGGTCGAGGCGCTGGCGCAGTCGGTCTTAATCGCGGTCACCGACTTCTATCGTGATCCCGCGGTCTTTGAGGTCCTCACCAGCGTGGTCTGGCCAATCCTCGTGTCTGGGCGCGACAGGGGGGAACCGCTGCGCATCTGGGTGCCGGGCTGCGCGACAGGCGAGGAAGCCTACTCCCTGGCCATCAGCCTCCAGGAGTTCCTCCAGGCACACGAGCCAGAGCGGCCTTTCCAGATCTTCGCCAGCGATGTCAATACGAAGGCGCTCGCCTCGGCACGCACCGGCATTTACCCGGCCAGTGCGCTCGCGCCAGTGGAAGCCGAGATCCGCGAGCGGTACTTCACGCCGGTGGATCGGCAACACTCGCACTACCGCATCGACCCACAGGTCCGCGAGCGCTGTATCTTTGCTCCACACAACCTGCTGCACGATCCGCCCTTTATTCGCCTGGATCTGATCAGTTGCCGCAATGTGCTCATCTACCTGCGGGCGTCCGTGCAGCAGCAGGTCCTGCAGATCTTTCAACACGCGCTCGTGCCGGGTGGCTTCCTCCTACTGGGGACCTCGGAGAGCGTTGAGCCGCTCGCACGGCTCTTTCGCCGGGTCGAGCAAGGCAAGCCACTGTATCGCGCCCAAGCGTTTGAGAGAATCCAGCCGCCACACTTCGGAATGAAGGTGGGGGCAGCGGCTCTCACCCACCGAGAAGGAGGCTTGACTATGGCCGAAGACCGAGACCTGGGAGTCGATATCCTGCAGGAGGCCGATCGCTTGCTGCTGGCTAACTATGTGCCCGCCAGCGTCGTCATTGATGCCAACCAGGAGATCGTGCAGGTGCGGGGAGAGACGGCCCCCTACCTGCAACTGACTGGGGGCCGTGTCAACCTCAACCTGTTCAAGATGGCGCGCCCCGGTCTCACCCTGGGTGTGCGGGCGGCGGTGCGCGCCGCCTACAAGGAGCTCCGCACTGCCATCCGAGAGAACTTGCGCGTCTCCGCTCTGGGGATCACCAGGCAGGTGCGGGTCACGGCCATTCCGCTCAAAGGGCCGCCTACCAACCAGTACTGCCTGGTGCTCTTTGAGGAACAAGCCAGAGAGGGCGTTTCGCGCGAGGCTGTGGCGGAGACGACCCGGGCCACACCTGCCGGTCGGAAAGCAAAGCGCGACCAGGCACAGAGGCGCATCGCGGAGTTAGAGCAGGAACAGAATACCCTGCACATCGAGATGCAGGCTGCGTTGGAGGAGCACGAGGCCGCCACTGAGGAGTTACAGACCGCCAACGAGGAGATCCGGGCGAGCAACGAGGAACTGCGCAGCCTCAACGAAGAACTGGAGACGTCCAAAGAAGAACTGCAGGCCACCAATGAGGAGCTCTCCACCGCCAATCAGGAACTCGCCACGCGCAATGACCAGCTCAAGGCCATGCAGGAGTATGCCGAGGCGATGGTAGAAACAGTGCGCTCCCCGCTCGTGGTGCTCTCAGAAGAGCTACGCGTCGAGCGGGCGAATCTGGCCTTCTATCAGTTGTTCCAGACGACTCCTCCCGAGACCGAGGGGATCTTGCTCACGGAGCTGGGCCATGGGCAGTGGGATATTCCGCGTCTAGGAACCCTCTTCCACGAGATCCTGGCCACCAACCACACCTTCTATGACTTTGAAGTCGACCACATCTTCCCCAGGATTGGTCACAAGACGCTGCTGCTGAATGCCAGGCGCCTCTTGCTCGACCGACAGCCGAGAGGCGCACACCGCATCCTGCTGGCCATGGAGGATATCACCGAGCGCCGCATAGCGGAGCAAACGATCCAGGCGCGCCTGACCTTCTTGCAACGCCTGCTAGATGCCTTACCCAACAGTGTCTACCTGGTGCAAGGGGAAGAAGCGCGTCTGGTGCTGGCCAATCGGGCCGCCTCGCTCTTGTGGGGAGCCTCCTGGCCCATCGGTCAATCCATGCTGGACTTTCTGGAGAGCAACCACATCGGGATTTTCGACAGCCAGGGCCAGACCTTAGCTCCTGCCGCCTTCGTCACCATGCGTGCGCTGCATGAGGGCCAGGCGGTGGCCCAATTCCAGGAGGTTATCCATCACGCCGATGGCACAACGCTGCCGGTGCTGGTGAATGCGGTGCCCATCACGGGCCAGGAGGCGTTGGTGGGGTTGGCTGCGACGGTGGGCAATGGTCAGGCAGAGGCGTTGGAGCCCGCAGCCTTAGTGGTCCACCAGGATGTCCAGGTGCTCAAGGAAGCCGAGGAGCTCAAAGACCACTTCCTGGGGTTGGTCGCCCACGAACTGCGCACGCCCCTCTCAGCAGTCAAAGGTTTTGCGAGTATGCTGAACACACAGACCGCGCGTGGCAACGGTCCGCCCCTGGCACAGTGGCAAGCCGAGGCGATCGCCGAGATCGAGCTGGGGGCCGATCGCCTGACGCGGCTCACCAGAGATCTGCTCGACGCGGTGCGCCTGCAGGCCGGGAGGTTGGTCTTGCAGCAGGAGCCGCTCGATCTGGTGAGTCTCACGCGGCGGGTGATCGCAGACCTCCAGCGGAGTACCGATCGCCATCAGATCATATTCCGCCTGGACCCAGCATCCCTCTCCGAGCTCCTGGTGCGAGTGGACGGGGACCGTATCGAGCAGGTGCTTTCCAACCTGCTCACCAATGCGATCAAGTACAGCCTGGAGGGCGGCGAGATCGAGGTGACCGTGCGCAAGGAAGAGGAGCAGGGAACCGTGCTCATCAGCGTGCGGGATCAGGGTATCGGCATCCCGCAGGCCGACCAGGCCCGCCTCTTTGGCCGGTTTGTCCGGGCATCCAGTGGCGAGGCTCAGGGCATCAGCGGAACCGGCATGGGTCTCTATCTATGTCGCGAGCTGGTCGTCCAGCACGGCGGGCAGATCTGGTTCGAGTCTCGTGAAGGAGCAGGGTCGACCTTCTTCGTGCGTCTGCCGCTGATGTCAGATAGTCCCGTTCCCGAAGCCAGTGAGCACACCTCTCGTTGGGAAAACGAAAAATTATCAAACAATTAACAATAATAGCGAAGTACATTTCTCTCTCCGATTGATGCGATCCGGGCAGAGAGAGCGAAAGTCTGCCTGGCTGCCCTGACTCGCAGACGCGCGGCCTCTTCCTCCAACGTCTGCTTCATGACGGCGGCCCCGCGCTCAACACGCAGGCGGATTTCCGCAGCGAGCGCATGCGGCAGCACATCCGTGATCCAGACGAGCCGACTGTGGTTTGTACCTTTCATATTCCCAGTTTTTATATGGGTGGACGTTGATTCGGGTATGACATATCCATACTCTATCTACATCTGGTAGCCGCCATTATCACCTGGAGGTGAAGGCCACTGGAACGAACCTATACAGGCGTTTACAGAGCAATGGGCGATCTACGTTGCTGGCCTTATACATCATGAAAGCAGAGCAGTTATCAAGGTTGTGCGTTACGGCCTCAACCTTGCCTGCTTTCCCGATGAGCATGCGGTGGAGTTGGTGGAGCGCCAAATAGCACAGCAGCAGAAGCGACGTGAAAACGAGGGGTAAGCTGGGCTAGCAATGGTGGTACTAGCCCAGCCGGGACGCGTGTGAGTCAAGTCGAAGTTGGCTCCATTACTTAGAGGGTAAGTAGGTAGTAGTTAAAGAAATCGGTATTGACTCACTCACTCAGTATCACCTATCATTCTGAGTTGGCCCTGTGAACAACCTGAGATGAGCCTGAGAAGAAGAATTGCCAACGGATTGAAAAAAGAGGAGCTGGGGGAGAACCAGACTCACAGAAACTATTTGTTCTAAATCGATCCAAAACTGACCCAAAAAAGTGCAATGGTTGGAGATCTTTCTCAGTTACAGTAAGTAGAGAGAGGTCAATCAACTTCACTCAGTAGTAGCCACAGGCTACCGATATCCCTAAAACGGGCTAGGTACCTGCAAAGCTCTCACTGTTGAGTTGATTGACCAGTTTAGTTTTGGGGATCTCTCTATGTGTGGATATGTTCCCTTCTAAGCTGGCCCTTGAATCTTAGTCATAATGAAAGGACCAGTTATGCTTGTAACAACGTTACTTGAACTCTTTGCTGGATTACCTCAGAATGTCCAGCTCGTATTGGTAATATGCGCCTCTTTACTGCTTCTTGTTTCTTTGCTTATCGTCACTTTTTCTCCTCGTACCTTAGCGGTCGTCGTTCGTAGTATTTGTATATTGAGATGCTCATCATGCCGAAGGTACAAATCAGGCTGCCGATCTTCCGTGCGGAAGCGAGTCTGGAAATCTAAGTAGGGAGGGAATAAGATGGATTCGTTGGAAGAAGCCAAACTTCAGTTATTAGGAGGAATAGAGGAAGACGACGATTCGTATATAGAAAGTATTGTTGAGGAGATGCGTCCATATAGGAAAGCTTGGCATGTGCATGGGTTAGCGAGTAGAAGGAATATTACCGTCTTTACTCCGAAGATCGGCTCTGAGGCTAAACCTTTGATTCCTGTTCCGATTACTGAAGACGACGACTTTGAGAAGCTTACAAAAGAGTACGGTCCAGAACTCCGAGAATACGCTCAACAGTTTGTTTATCGTAATCGTGAGTCTGAAGAAGTTGTAAAAGACATCGTGCAACAATCTTGGATGGACGCGTACCACTTTATGAAAAAGAAGCGTTGGCATCCGATCTCCGCCGCAGTGTTCGGTCACTTATCTCAGGTTCCTTCTGCTCGGAAAGAAGGGCCAGAAGAGGAAAAGCAAGCGAATGTGAGAGCTTGGTTGTACGCAATTGTACGTAATAACGCTATAGAGTACCTTAAGAAGGAAAAAGCCCATCTTCTCTTTCCCTATGATCCAGCTAATGACGATAGGGAGTGTGATGAGATGGATCAGCCTGAGCTTGCCTTCATGTATAATGAACGCAGGGCAGAGATCGACCAAACATTGGAAATGCTTCCGGAGCACATTTCTAAGGTATTAAGGCTCGTTATTCAGGGTTATATACTGTCGAGCAGGCGTCAATTACTCTACGCTTTCAGGTTCTGGCGCATCCACATCAGGTTACAGCTACTTTTATTTGAGCCGCTCCAATTTTGCCAGAATTTCGTCCCGGGAGAGGTATGTTTTCCTCTTCTTCTTCGTCTTCCTTTTTGCCATGTTCGTTAATCCTCCGCAAATGTCTCTTGCTCGTCCTGACCAGGCTCTTGCAACAAATTGCGATTCTCGATGAGAAAGTTCAAGAGGTTCACCGGTGCGTCATCGGTCAACTTGATTTCCTGATGCTTGCCAGTCACTTTCGAGATCCACAGCACGCCATCTTCATAGATTTCAGAGACCAGGCCGCTCCCTATCTCAGCCCGTGCTAATAAAGCTGCCATGTTCGTTAGTCTCCTTTCTTTTCAGGTGATGGTCGCGCAGGCAAGAGGTATGAAGAGAAGTACGGTCGATCGCCTGGCGCCGTCTCTTCCTGCTCCTCCTGCTCGAGCTCCCGTATAATGTCGCGATTGACTTTAATGCGCTCAAATGCCACATGCAGGCCTGCTATGGCGAGCAATGATTGTATCTGCTTATCAGTAGGCAGCTTGCCGGTTACACGCTCGTAAAAGGTCATGGCTGCATCAATGCTTGTTAGTCCTACCATCTCATTCATTCTAACACTTCAACTGCAAAATGGTAATGATTGCTTCACTGTCAATGCGATAGGTTGCGCCCTGTCTCCCATGGCGTGTGTGCTCGACAGCAAAGCCCAATCTTTCCAGGCAGGCAAGGTCACGTTCAAGAATGCGGTCGCGGTCTGCATGCTCGCTATAGGCGGGAATCTGTGCGTAAATCTCCGCGCGGTCTATTCCATCGTCAAGCGGATTATGGAGCAGGAAGAGCAACTGAAAAACGCGCTCAATGCTGGTGTATTCATTGGGATTGAGCATAGTGAGAATCCTTTCTTGGGAGTGTGTTATAATCTGTTCAAAGGAGTAGCATCATGGCAAGGAGACCGGAAGTATCCATTTTGGAAATATTGCTCAGCATACTCGTTGCGACTGTAGTGATTGTGTTGTCATGGCTGCTCTGGTATTACATGACCCATCATTTTCCATCACCTAGACCGTCTTCCCGTTCATCTTGGTACTGAACAACCGATCTTCCTCTTTCAGTGTTGGCATGATATGTACACGCCACTCCACGTACTCATTCCAGATTTCACGCAGCGCTGCCAGGCTAAACGCTTCCATGATAGGAGCGGTGGCTAGAATAGGCTTACCCTCTGAAAGTTCAGGCAGCCGATCGCTGACCGCCAGTCCATTCAATGGATGATTGCCGATTCTGCTGTCGAGATCCAGGCGACAAAGTGGCTGGCTATGCATGCCGCCTGGAAGGTTGATCAGGGGTTGGAAAACCGTCACGAGGCCAGCATGGCGAACCGCGTGGTTGACCGTGTGATGCAGATTCATGGTGGTATGGGTTATACGCGCGAAATGCCTATTGAACGCTGGTACCGCGACCTGCGCGTGACACGCATTTACGAGGGAACTGATGAGATCCAGCATTTTATTATTGCCAGGGATTTGCTGAATCGGCCTCGCTCGGTCAGGAAGGAGGAGAAGTACCACAAGCCGGATTCCAGGTCGGGCCGAAGTAGAGCGTGCTGTCGTCGAGCATCTCATCCCGCATGAGCACCCGCTCGGAGAGCTTCCGGCGTTTCGCGATGTGGTCGGAAAGCTCATAGT
>JBKPBA010000336.1:0-8688 GCA_046726675.1 Chloroflexota bacterium | reverse complement strand
ATCCTGGAAGAAGGGCTGGAGACTCGCTGGGCTCGTCATCAACTACATGGTGAAGCGATTAGAGCAGGCATCAAAGGCCTGGGCCTGGATATTCTTACCCAACCTGGTTATGAGCTTCCAGTGATAACTGCCGTCAGCCTGCATCAAGGTATAGACGAGTTAGCAATTCGCAACGCATTACTTGATGAGTACAGTATCGAGATTGGCGGTGGATTTGGCGCATTGAAAGGCCGATTGATCCGTATCGGCCTGATGGGCTACAATTCAAGTCGTAAAAACGTAGACACAGTACTAGCAGCCCTGGAACATGTATTACCCCGCAGTGGTTTCCAACCTAACGTCGGTGCTGCCCTCGCCGCCTCCGACGCCGTTTACAAGGCCAGGAAAACCTAAAAATGCCTTTGCAACAACCTCAAGCAATACGTACAATATTTTTTGACGCGGGTTTTACCCTCCTGCACCCCAACCCTTCATCCCCTGAAATCTGTCAAAAAGTCTGTCAGCAACTCGGTCTACATATCCACATCGATGAATTCAACTTGCGCATGGCAGATGCCGATGAGTATTACTTTCGCCAGTCACGTCTCAAACGTCATACCTGGGCCAGCGAGCAAACAATTAATGAATTCTGGATTGAGTATTATATGAATCTGCTTCGCCCTCTCATTGAGGAACACAATGAGCCGCTCCTCTACGAGCTTGCGCGACGGATAACCAGGGAATTTGACGAACATACAAGCTGGCAAGTTTACTCTGACGTTTTTCCTGTGCTGAAAACGTTAAAAGCTCATAACTACATACTTGGCGTAATCTCTGACTGGGGCATAGCTCTTGGCCCGATCTTGCGACGTCTCCATCTCACAAGTTATTTTGATTGCTTGTTAGTCTCGGCAGTTACCCGTTACGCCAAACCCTCGCCAGCACTCTACGAACTCGCATTGCAGCGTGCAAACAGCATCCCCGACTATACGATCCATATTGGCGATTCGTACATTCATGACGTATTGGGTGCTCGTGCAGTCGGAATCACACCAATTTTGCTCGACCGGCATAGACGTTTGGAAGAGGGCAATGTCGATTGTTTGTTGGTGCATTCACTTCATGACTTACTTGAGCTGTTAGAGGTTTCCGAAAAAGAAAAATAAGTATAGTAACTATCAAGCAAGCTGCTCTATAGCCTATTAGATTACCTTAATTAGCCTTGATTGCAATGATTGGTATAATTGATTGATAAAGTGTATTTCCACATTTTCCAACCTTCATGGGAAGATGAGCCATCCATGGATAATATAAAGGGACACTTTACACCGACAATCTTTCAGAGCGCAATGGGCGAACCACTACGCTCTGAGCAGCGCATCAACGAATTTTTTCCCCGTGTACTCACACGAGTGGACATGCTCGTCCTCTTCATTCCTAATGCTTCTATCGTACAGGCAACCCAGGGAGCGGGGGCTGCCACCTATCTCTATTGGGTAATCGGCACAATCACATTTTTGATACCAGGAGCAGTCATTGCAGGACAACTTAATCGCTTTATGCCTGTTGATGGTTCCATTTACGTCTGGACCCACCGCGCACTTGGCCCACTTTTTGGCTTTTTCGCTGGCTTCTGCTCCTGGTTTCCCGGTGTATTGGTGCTTCTGTCAGCAGCGGCCAGTGTACTGACACTTATACAGGGTATAGGAGTACAGATCAGCGGCATCAACACAAACTGGCTCGCACCTATCTGGCAACAAGGAATCGTAGTGATAATTATTCTCTTGCTCGCCGGCTGGCTTTCCACCTTACCTCTCAAGCGTCTCATGAAGATTGCAAGAGTGGTCATCCTATTCTATGGGCTAGGAATTTTCATCGTAGGCATGGCAGGGATTGTCTGGTTACTTAGCGGCCATTCTCCTCAACCTGCACTTACTACCAGTACACTTGGCTTCGGAGGACAAAATATCGTACTCTACGGTGTGATAGTGCTAGCTTTACTCGGAGTCGAAGTCCCTTTGCATATGGCTGCCGAGACAAAGGAACGCAGCGCGGCCTCGCTCTTTCTACGCTGGGGGCCGCTCCTGGTTCTGATTGCCTATCTCTTAGGTACATTTGGGGTGATGGCTATAGAGCCTCAAAATGTTGCGGCTTCAGGTTACTCTACACTTTCAGCAGTACAAACCGTTTTCGGTACAGCGGCTTCTGTTTTTATAGGCTTAATCTTTATCAGCTTTTTTATCATAGCTGCTGTCGCTTACAATGTTACTTTTGCACGTATTTTGTTTGTCTCAGCATTAGATCATCGTCTACCCCTTGCACTAGCTAAAGTCAATAAAAATAAAGCCCCCAACCTTGCCACTAATATACAGACGATAATCGTGCTCGTTATGGCCATCATCACTTACTTTATAGGACCTCTGCTTTACCAGGTGGATACAAACTTCTCTACAGAAGTCTATGATGTTTCCCAGGCAACAACGACCGTCATCTGGTGCATCTCGATGATTTTTCTCTTTCTCGACTTACCCATTCTCCTGATGCAATTCAAAAGGCTCCTGGCAAAAAGACCCGAACAACTGGTAGCGCCTGCCTGGATGCTTTATCTGTGCTGTGCAGTTGGAGGAGTAGCAAGCCTGCTAGGAATTTGGACAACCCTCAGGTTTTCGTGGGATCAAGAGCTCATCTCAAATTCGCGCTGGCTGCTGATTATAAGCATAAGCTCCATTATTTCACTTGGCATCGGCCTTCTTGGATCAGCCTATCCTCGTCTGTTGAGCAGTCTGAACGAACAAACCGCTGCAGCACGCGAAAATGCTCGCCTATATGAGGAATTAACAATCGCCTATGAAAAGCTTAGTCAGGTCGACCAGCTCAAAGACGCATTTCTCACAACGGCTAGCCACGAATTGCGCACTCGCTTACGATTGTGCAGGGCTACCTCGAACTGCTCAAAGAAATGGATGATGCTTCTCCCAATGTACGTCGGTCTTTCCTGACAAAAGCAATCCGTGCTTGTGATGAGCTCGTTCTACTTCAGGCCCACATCATGGATGCCTCCCGTATCAAATTTGATGCCGAGACTTTGGTTTGTTGCAGTATTCCATTAAAGGAGACCTGTTGCAATGTTGTCGAACTTTTCGAACCATTGATACTCCAGCAGGAACGGCAAGTTGAGACAACTATTCCAGCAGAGATAAAGGTTTGGGCAGACGAAACACGCTTGAAGCAAGTCTTGCATAACCTGATCGCCAATGCGATACGCTATTCCCCAAACAAAACACCTATTCATCTTACCGCTCAAGTCGAGCAAGAATATGAAATGGTACGCATCAAGGTGATTGATCATGGTGCGGTCATACCACCCGAAAAACAAGAAGCCATCTTCGACAAATTTGTACGCCTGGAACGGGATATGCACGGCATTAACCGTGGTAGTGGCCTGGGCCTCTATATTACGCGTCAACTTGTAGAGGCGATGGGCGGCACAATTACTGTAGAGAGCAGCGGTGTAAAAGATGAAGGATCAACATTTTCCTTTACTTTACCACTTCAAGAGAAAGTCTTATGTTCAAAAGTTACCTTGCTTCAATGAACGTTAGACGATTCACACGATCTCTCTAACCACCTCAACGCCATTCAGCCGCATATGATACAGGAAAACCAGATGCATGAAATCCCCATCATGTGGCAACGAACCGATTGCATTTGCTACCTCAACCGGCATATCATAGGTCTGTACAGCATTCTCCGGCACAATCACACGCATCTTTAAACTGTGCGCATTGGCATAAAGTTTCAAGTGCAATGCCATCTGATGCACACAAAGATCGGTGCAATCGCCTACAATGACAGCTGCACTGAAATGGTGGCGAGCTTCCAACCATTCACCCAGGTCAGTGCCATGAAATGCATTGAGTGAATTCTTGGATACGATCTGGTAGAGATTGGCAAACGGCAAATTTGCCATTTCAGGAATTGTGTTGGCTTCGCTTGTACCAGCCTGGCAGTGCGGCGGAAAATCGGCAAACTCAACAGATTCAGGTGTATGGCAATCCTGCGCAAGTACAAATTCACGCACGCCAATGCTATAGGCACCCTTGAAAGCGGCGACCACTGCCGGAATAATGTTCTTCACACGGGGGCTGGACAATACTCCTTCATGACAAAAGCCATTAATCATATCCACACTGATCAGAGCAACTCGCTCCTGCTTTGCTTCCGTATGCAGATCACTCCATACAAGCGTAGGCAAGTTATGCTCCCAGGCATCCAGAGCAGAGAGAATTTCCTCAGACTGTTCTACAAAATTTGATGGGATGGTTGAAGTAGCCATTTTTCACCTCTTATGCCTGGTTCAATCAAAAGCGCTTTGCTACAGTTTGCGTTCCGCAGCTGGATTGAAGCGATACAGACGGGCAGGACGATGGGTTCCCTGCATTTTCTTGGCACCCGTATCTTCCAGTATGCCTGTCGATAAAATCTTTTTGCGAAAGTTCCGTTTGTCCAATTTCCTATGCAAAATAATTTCATAAACACGCTGCAGTTCATGCAGTGTAAACTGCTCTGGCAAGAGACTAAAAGCAATTGTAGTATAATCCAGTTTACCACGCAAGCGATTCAACGCATATTCTAGAATCTTCGCGTGATCAAAAGCCAGCGGGGGCAGATTATAAACAGAAAACCAGCCCACATCCATAGCATCATCAGCCGCTCTCACTTGCAATCGTTCGGAGTCAAGCAAGGCGAAATAAACCACTGTAATCACACGTGTTCTCGGGTCACGTCTCGGATCACCAAAGGTGTAGAGTTGCTCCAGGTACACATCTTGCACGCCTGTTTCTTCCTGAAGTTCACGCTTGGCTGCCTCCTCCAATGACTCATTAATGTTCACAAAGCCGCCAGGTATAGCCCACATACCCTCATACGGCCAGGAACGACGCTTGACAAGCAGAACTTGCAAGTCTCGTTGCCGCAGACTCATCATTACCACATCTACTGTCACCGAGGGCCGATCAAATTTAGTAGCATCATAATGACGTGCCCTTGCCTCAGCCGTCTGCATTCTATCCTGTGTATCGTTTACAGTTACGTTCTGTAATTCCATCTCTTCCATTCTATGCTACGTATCTCTTTCCAAATTTTTCTATCCTGCTTCTCTAAAATCAGGAGCTTGCAGCTATACCTTTAACTTTGCACATTATACTCTGATGAACAAACTTCTTGTAGTAACAAATGTTGTTCCAGTATCATACCTATGCTATACTGCTGAAGCATGGCAAACATCCGTTCACATTTAGGGGGAGAGAACACCCATATGGGAGACGCAGGACCACAGCGTATCGGCCACTATGTTATCATACGATTGCTCAACGAAAGCCCTGTCAGCTATACTTACCTGGGCAAAGATGAACAACGTAAAAAAAGCTATGTCATCCTCAAGGTCTTCAATATCCCTCTTTCCACGACAGCAGCCAGAGAGTCCTTTCTTACACATGCTAAACAACTCAAAAAACTTAAGCGCAGCAATATAACTGAAATACGGAATTTCGGTATTATTGCAGAGCCAGGCAATCAGCAAGACCTTGGATACCTTGTAATTGAGTACATTGAAGAGAACGCCATGCGCAAACAATTTGCCAGTGGCAAATTGTTTGCGCCAGATGAAATCAAGCCATTACTCTCCACCATCGCGGATACTTTACAATATGCCCATGTCTCACATATTTTGCACGGCAACCTCCACCCCGGCAATATCCTTGCTGGGGAGGAATTACGAATTACTGATTTCTCACCCATGCCTCAAGAGTTGTTTCAACCATTTAACCATCTTGCCACGCACGCACTACCTTATAAAGCTCCTGAGCATTTACGTGGCATGCTAACTCCCGCAAGCGATCAGTACTCATTGGCCGTGATCGTCTACGAATGGCTGTGTGGACATCGCCCTTACACAGCCACCGAGCATGATGAATTACTGTACCAACAAGAACACGAGCCAATCCCTTCACCTCGCAGCTTAAATAGCAAGATATCGTCAAATGTCGAGGCAGTACTCCTCAAGGCACTTTCACCAGAACCAGCAGATCGCTTCGAACATATGCTGAAGTTCTCTGATGCCTATCTGCGTGCCCTGATGGGTTTTCCGGTGGTGGAGAGCAAGGATAGGAAGCAGGTAGTATTGCCTGTTAATCCACTTGCAATAAATACAACCAATAGGATAAATGAAAATGAAATCACACATGATAAGAAGCGGGACGAGAGCGCGATTCATCTAAACCCTCGACAACTCATCATAAGACCGGATGGAGATGCTATTAACAAAGCTATCACGGAGGAGATAAAAGCACATGTATCTAGAAAAGATGAGAATACCTCACATACGAATGAAGCTGTAAAACCCAAAGTATCCAAACCCGAGGATCACTCTCGCCTGCATCAGGTCGTTGCTACCGACCTCAGCCACGGCGGCATCCTCTCCGAACGCCTGGACGGTTTCGAAGAAAGACAAGCGCAAATCGAAATGGCAACACTCGTGGCTCGCTCGCTTACGGAAGAGCGACACGTTATTGTTGAGGCTGCAACAGGTACAGGTAAAGCTCTTGATGTGGATACGCCAATTCCAACGCCAACTGGGTGGAAGCGGATGGGTGATCTTGTTAGTGGCGACTTTGTATTTGATGAGCAAGGTCTCCCAACTCGTGTCATGGCGGCATTCGACGTGATGTATCAGCATACGTGCTATGAGGTTGTGTTTTCCGATGGTTCATCGATCGTCGCAGATGCCGAGCATGAGTGGGCGTCTTATACAACTATAGACCGGAGTTGGGCCAAAAGACTACAGACTAGCATCTACGCGGCCAAGAACTTCATCACCTCTGACCAGCTTATCATGATTGACCGTTTAACTAATCTATCTCAAAACGACGACACCCTCACGATAAAAGAGGCTACAGATCTCATTGGAGGTCACCAATGGAGCGTGTTTCAAGCTGCTGGCAAGATAGCGCCCGTCAACTCAAAGGAACGACCCACACGCTACAGACGTCAGACACTCCTAACTGCCACTCGGGACCGTCTTGCGAGAGACCTGAGCGAACAGCGCAGGGATGGTCGAGCGTATACCCTTGTCACTACTGAGAGGATGGCTGCTACGCTTAAAGTTGGTTCAGCCGCACGTATAAATCACGCCATCTTGGTCGCTAACCCGCTCATGCTGCCAGACGCGAACCTTCCTATCGCTCCATATTTCCTCGGCATTTGGCTCGGTGACGGCAGTAGCTACAGCAACGAGATTACGACCGCCGATCCTGACCTCATCCCCGAGATAGAGAAGGCCGGTTACACTGTAAGATCATTGAAGAGCCACCCATACAAGTACGCGGTTGATGACGAGAACGGTAAGGCTGTAAGTCGATGGCAGCCCGGCATGACCGGCCGTCTGCGTGCGCTCGGACTCCTGCTTAACAAGCACATACCCGCAACCTATCTGCGTGCGTCCGAACAGCAGCGTCGCGCCCTTCTCGCCGGACTCCTCGATACGGACGGCACAGTCAGCCGCCATGGCGCCGTTGAGTTCACAACGACGAATCCACGGCTCGCGCAGGATGTGTATGAACTTGTGAGTTCACTTGGGTTCCGACCTTCGCTACGCGGCGGGCGATCCAGATACAATGGGAAGGATTGCGGCCCAAAATGGACACTCTCGTTCACAACGGACGAACCGGTCTTCCGACTTGGACGCAAGGTCGTTGCCCAAAAGGAGCGGTTGCGCAACTACAATCCTGAGCGTAATCGCTTCCGCTATGTTAGCGCAGTCCGCGAAGTGCCTTCACGTCCGGTAAGGTGTATTCAAGTCGAATCTCCGAGTCACTTGTATCTTGCTGGTAAGTCCATGATTCCAACCCACAACAGTCTGGCTTATCTCCTTCCCATTGTACGCTCCGGCAAAGTAGCGATCATTAGCACGGCAAACAAAGCTTTACAGGAGCAACTCTTTTATAAAGATATTCCCTTTGTGCAGGAACATATTCAAGATTTTGAAGCGGCGCTCGTCAAAGGTATGGGCAACTACATCTGTCTTGATCGCCTGGAGAAAGAACGCATCGAGACACAACCCTTTCTCAAAAATCCTGACTTTACCCGTCTCATGAATATCGTGAAAGAATTTGAACTGAATATCACAGGCGACTTTGAAACGCTGGGTTTCACTCTCCCCAATGACATACGCAACAGGGTTAATGCAGATAGTGATCAATGCGCCTGGAGAGAATGTCCTTTTTTCTCAAAGTGTTACGTTCGCCAGATGAGAGATGCAGCGGCGCTTTCACAGGTAATCGTTGTGAACCACACACTACTCTTACTAGATGCTGTATTAGATGGCTATCTCCTGCCCAAGCATGATGTGATCGTTATAGATGAGGCTCATCAACTGGAAGAAGAGGCCACACGTGCATTTACTGTGACTGTCAGTGAGTTCAAAATATCTGCATTATTGGCACAACAAAGACTCAAACAACACAGCAGGGCCGACCTGCAAGAAGAAGCAAAACAAACCATGCAGTTTGCGTGGGATAGGCTAGATCAGATTACTCATACTGCATCTCATAAAGGCAGGGTTATTTTGCAAGAGCCACTACAAGAAGGGTTGCACCTTGCTACCATCATTGCTAAACTTGCAGAATCGCTGCGTGAACAACGACCAGAATA
>JBKPBA010000335.1:0-10654 GCA_046726675.1 Chloroflexota bacterium | reverse complement strand
AGATTACGCTCATCTATTCTCCATGTCCTGGCCATCTCAGTTGGGTCATCCTGCTCATGAACGGACAGCACATGCAGACCCAGATTGCTCAGGTGGTACACCCAGCAGTTCGCCGTACCGAGGGCAGAAGGCATGACACGCTCGACGAGGCCTTTGTTGTGCAGCACATTGAGATGCCGATACACAGTTGCACGACTGCTCCCGGTTGCGAGGGCAAGGTCCTCCGCTCGCTGGAACGGATACCGCAACAACCACTGGAGCAGCCGCATATCTACTGCATCGTGTTGCTCCAGCAGTTCATGTGGGTCTGGTGGGCTGGCGCATCTGCGGATACCCTTGTGTGTGTTGGCGATTGCTTCAATGACCATTGCGCTCTTCCAGGCTTTCTACCTCGAACTGTTCATACATCAGCGGCAAGCTGAGCGCTTGCTCTTGTCTCGCCTCTGCAGCCCCTTTCCCGCTACCACGATGCTTTTTGCGACCAGATCTCACCGCTGTGGTAGCATTTGCTGCTTCACCATGAACCACCGATGTACCATTCTGTCCACCATCCTCTGTATCGTCCGTCTGTGTAGAACCCTTGATCCTGGAAAAGAGCATAGATGGAGCAGAACGCTTTAAAGATTGTGCAATCATGGCATCCACCACGTCACATGGACGCGCACAACGCTGCTGGCTGTGTAGACGAATGCTCTGCGCCAGGTCGGGATCACTTCTCATTGGGGGATCAAGATGCAGCGAAAACGCAGGCAAACGTCGAGCCTGGAGCGATAACTTGGCGTAGCAGGTAAAGTCGTCAAGGTTGGTGATATCATCCTCCTCGATGTCATCGAACTCATGCAGCATGCGTGCATCTTCGCCACTCATGGCAAAGGCAAACAGGTGATCCACATTGGAGAGTACGGTCGGGCGCAGCGTGCGATCCAGTCGATCGAGGTAGGAGAGCGACTGCGTCGCCAGTCCGAAACTGCCCCCATACTTTCTGAGTCCTGCCAACATGCTACTGAAGTCTGCGCCTTGATACACCTGAAACTCATCGATGAGCGCCAGAAACTGCCGCCGTTCGGCTCGTGCCAGTTCTGCCTGCTCGGCTAGCGTGACGTGAAACAAACCCAAAAGGGTCGCACCGATCAAGGCTGAGACATCGGTCCCAACGATACCACTGGCGGTGCTGACCAGCAGGATTTTGCCGGAACGAATGATCTCCGTGAAGTTGATGGTCGAGCGCGGCTGCCCCAGGATGCGCCTGGTGGTGCGCGAACTGGCAAATTTGGAGAGCTTGTTGAGCACCGAGGAGATCACCTCCATCTGAAAGCGCAGGTCCATCGGCTCATAGTAGTACTGCCACCAGGAGAGGAGCACGGGGTCAGTCACTTGCTCCATGACAGCATGCCTGAAACTCGCGTTGCGCAAAAGTGGCACCACATCCAGCAACGTGTACTGTCGATCTGGCCCGTGTTGCAGATCGGCCTGCACGATGCGCTGGTTGGCGTCTGCGAGCGTCTTGAGCGTAAACTCTAAGACATTCTCCGTGCGTGGCCCCCAGGAATTGCTCCATATGCGCTCGAAAATGGTGATCAGGTTATCGACCGCCTTATCAGGATTCCGAGCCAATGTGGCATCCAGGGGATTCATGCCCGGCGGGTACGCCATATCCGCGACATCTATGAGCACCACATCATCTTTTCGCGTTGGTGGTATGAGTCCGGTAAGCGCCTCAATCAGTTCGCGGTGAGGCTCCATCACGAAGAGCCCTTGCCGGTTGGTTTCATCCGCCAGGATGGCCTGCGCAAGGTGGAGAAACAGCGTGCTTTTCCCCTTACCAGTCCTGGCGATGGCAAGCAGATTGTGGCTCAGCATTTCTGGAGGAACATTGATCGGTAGTGTATGGCCAGCGTGGCTGGAACTGCCGATGCGCCAGCCATTGCCGGTCGAAAGTTCCCGTGGTGCCAGGAACGTGCGTGCGCGTCCGCGTTCTAAGAGTGGCAGGTCGGCTAGATCGCTTGCTTGTGGGAGATGCCAGAGCACCGCTACGTCGGCCACGCTCAGGAGATGGCGCGAACGTCGAATGCTGGGTGTCCAACCAGTACAAAAATGCACGAACCCAACGTCTTGTACGAGTAAGCGTTGCGCTTTTGCCTGAGAGATGAAATGTGGGACAAAGTAGCCACCGGCTGCAAGATGGTATTGCCGATAGGCTGCAGTCAGGCGATCAAGAAGTTCTTTGTGGTGGCTTATTCGCTTACGCTTGTGCAGCATCACTTGCCTCCACTGCTGATAGATATTCAGGATGTGAGCGAGTGTGATCTCCTGAGGACGCATGAGAAAGGACGAGCAACGTCGGGATGATACAGGATCTCTCGTGGTGCTTTGCTTGAGCTCCTCACCCGCTTCGATGACGAAGAGGCGCAAGCGCGCCCGGTAGGCGCTTCTCCCCGTTTTCTCAGCGACCAGATGCATATCGTAGATGGGCGTTTGTCCAAACCTTCGCAGCACCCAACGCACACATAGCAAGACCAGCAGCATGAGTAGGCCGATACCTGCCAGCCCGGCGATCAGTTCCGTCATCTGGAACGAAGAAAACTGCGGGTTCTTCCCACGCAGCAAGAGCGTCCCTGCATGCAGTATCCAGGGAGGCACCTTGCGCGAGAAGCGGTACCAGAGCAACAGGAGCGCGGCCAGCATACCCATGGCAATGATGGCTCCAGCACCCGGCGCAGTTGATCCCGAAGTGGACATGCTTCGTCGTTGCCGGACTCGCTCAGGTTCCAAAGGGTGCTCGACCGCTCTGCGACGATCTGCCTGCGACCAGGTGGGTGGGAGTGGCAGTAGGGCCAGTTGCGTCACGACGCGCATGTCGGCGGGAACATGGCTAAGTGCTGCCAGCAGTCCTAATAAGGGATCTGTGCCCTCTGTCGGGAGCTCGCGGTCGCGAAAGGCTCGTAACGGCAGATAGGAGGCAGCTCCCGGTCGTAGTTCAACGGCTGAGACGGTTTCGCCAGGTTTGAAGTCGAGCGGATCGCAAGCCGGTGGCTGTATGCTCGCTTGTGGATAACGAGCCTGGATCTGAGCCGCCAGGTGTTCCAGCGCGGCACGCGAGGTGGCACGCAGCAGAAACTGCCGTCCGCTCTCGGTGCGGGCTATTTCCAAAGCCACCGGATGACGGGTATCGAGCGTCAGCCCTTGCATGACCGTTTCGAGCGCCACCATATCCCTGCTACTGGCCGTACGTGGGGGAACGACTTGCAACACCAGGCATGGTTCTTGTGCAGAGATCTTCGTTGCATCCTGCATGTGCTCTTGTGGAAGACCAATCATGAAAGCATCGTCCTCTCTCTGCCTTCCTCTAGCAGTTGCCTGGTTGCTGTCCCCTTCGCGTCATGTCCATTGCGCATGGGGATGAGTTTCTGCGTAATTTGCTCGTCTGACTGGTCGAACTGGTCAAACTGGCCTGGCTGATCTGACCTATCGGATTGCTCCCCCTGCTTCTGGACAACGCGATTGGCGAGTTCGCGGGGATCGGTTGTGGCGAGCCGGTGCTCTAGCGGACTGGCCTCGACGTGAATAACCACCCGTTTGCCTCCCGCTAAGAACAGCGCTTCATGTTTGCCAAAGGTGAGCAGGCGCTGTCTTTCACCGCTGGTCAGTTGGAAGCGACTAGTGATAGCATCGGCGCTGGTGCGATCCTGCTTCTTGAGCACTTTGGTCGCGGCATTGGCTGCCACGACACTGCCCCACTCGTCAGTGGCGAAAAGTTCCGGGTTTTGGGTGATCGTGACCAGCGCCAGATAGCGCTTACGCGCACGGCGAGCCAGGTTAGCCAGGAAACGACCACCTTCAGGATGCTCAATCAGCGACCAGGCCTCATCGATGTAAAGTTTACGGGGTCTCGTTGTCTGTAGCACCTGCGTCCACACGAAATCGGTGATCAGAAAGACACCAATGGGACGCAGTTCACCTGACATATCACGGATATCGAAGACGACGAGATGATTATGCAGTGCAACATCGGTAGGCGCATTGAAGGGTCCTGAGAGGCTGCCTTGCACGAAGCGGTACAGACGATCTGCTAATCCATATTCGTCTTTGCCGCACACATTGCTTCTGAGGACACCATAGAGATTTCCCAGCAGTGGGGCTTGCCGCCCGTGTGTGCGGGGGTCTGCCGTTATTCCGACCTGTCGATAGGTTTCATACAGCGCTCGATCGAGCAAACCCTTCTCGCGTGCCGTGAGCGTGGTCACGCCGCCAGGTCCGCGATCGGCCAGCATGATGTCGAAAAGGGCATGCAAGGCCTGTACTTTGTCGGCCAATCGATCCCCCCGACTGCGATCCTGGACGTAGGTCGCGAGATGAGTGCCAGATGGCAAGAGATCAAAGGGATTGAGATGCTGCTCGGAGCCGGGAGCCAGGCGGATAAAGTCTCCACCCAGGGCGCTGCAGAGGTCCTCGTATTCTTTTTCAGGATCGATGACGACTATCTGCATGCCGCGTTTGCGGTGCTGCAAGAGTTCGCGCATGATACGGATCTTGTAGAGATAGGATTTGCCTGCCCCGGTAATGGCACCACAGAATTCATGCGGGTTGTCCAGCGACTCGCCCCACTCATCGATCACCACCGGCTCCCCGTTGGGCGTGATGCCAACCAGCACCCCCGATGGCATGAAGAGGGAGTTGCTGATAAACGGGTAGGCCGTAGCCAGGCTACTGCAGTCCAGCGTAAAGGTGCGCCGCAACTCATCGCGTGCCTCGGGTAAAAACGAGCGGAAGGCAGGAGCGTGCTCATAGGTGGTGGGACGTGCCACCAGAAACAGATTGCGCAAAGCCGCCATCATGCGCTCAGTGCGCTCATCCAGGCTGTGCGGGTCGGTGGCACGGACGATGACGTAGAAGCCGAGTTCAAAGATGCGTTCCTCGCCGCTGGCCAACTGGCTGATCAGACCATCCACATCTTGCTCGGCCACCTGGATCTCTGGGTCGTCTACTCTACCTTGCCGCAGGTTCACCCGCCGTGAGGACTGGTAGATATTCTTGCGCCGCAGCAACTGGCGTAGCATCGATGCGTTCTCCTGCGGATGCAGGTGAAAGACGATGTCGGCGATGTCATCGTGCAAGAGCAGGGGAGCCAGCCAACCTGGGGAGACTTCCCGTGGAAAGCAAGTGACCGCCAGGGCACGCGCGTATTCTCCCTCAAGACAGACGGCATCGCGTGTCACCTCCACACTGGCTGGAGCAAGAAGGTCAGCCAGGTGTGGGAGATCGGGCTGTGGTAGAGCTGGAAGCTTGTGCTGTCGCTGTGATTGCTCTTCCATATATGGTGGAGATACCATGTCATGTGAAGAAACAGCACTGGCTTTGAGCGTCTTCTGTTTGACCCGTGTTGGCTGATTGACACTGGCAAAGGCCTGGGGTGGCAGTGGATAACGCAGGGCACGGTTCGGTGTGAGACAACTGTAATAGAGGCTAGCGAGTTCATATCCTGCCAGGCGGCGCCACTGCAAGCCCAGGGAGGCAAGCTGCTGGGTTACGACTTCTGCTCGTAGATCGAGTTGCTGCTGCGCTTTTTCCAGGCTCTCTGCGCTGTTCTGTGAACCTTTGTTGCCAAAGGGGAGGAGACCAGCCAGAGCGTGTTGCTTCGTGTCGCTCCCCTCACCAGCAGGAATGATCAGGTAAAAACGATGTTCGAGCAGGGTACGCCTGGCAGCCAGTTCGCGGACATACTGCGCGTGGGAATGCGCCAGTTCCCGCCAGGTGGTATCGTGCGTTGTTGTGGCAGTCGCGGTTTCCAGCAGACTCTGGACGTATGGTCTGAGGTCAAGCTGCTGGCTACGTACCAGAATCTGGATGGGGAACGTCAGCGCTTTGAGAAAGGCACGATATCCCGCAACGATAAGTTCCTGTTCTTCCTCAGATGTGAGCGTGTAGTTGGTGGCGAAGACCTCAAGGATGGCGCGGTACTCGCGCTGCGTTGGATTGGTGGGGGAGACCAGACAGAGCACATTGTGCTCAATCTCGCGTGCTCGTACAAACTCCGATTGAACACAGCCCTTTCTGGACTTCGGTGGTAGGGCGAATGTGTCTGCCTGCTTTCCCATGCGTTTCTCTCCACTTTCCGCTCCTACACGTAGCTCCAGAATGCCTCTGTGGGTTTCGGAGTGCGATCACGCTCACGTGTGTGTTGTTGCTGCTCGCTTATGCGCAAGGTGCGCCACAGATAGACCCGGGGTCGTTGCCAGTAGCGCACAAGCACCAGCAACCAGACTTCTAGCGGTCGGTCTGCGACCGAGATCATTGCCAGGGCAGCGGCCAGTCCTGCTGGCACCAGGGCCAAAACAATGCGTAGTACCTGCCCAGGGAGCGCCAAAGCCTCCAACACACCGAGATGCAGCCAGAGGTTATAGCCCAGGCTGCACCCGATCAGCAGGAGCAGTAACTGCCTGGCGGTTAAGCCGAAGACGACTTTATCGGGCAGGCTCATATGGGTCGGAACTTTGTGTGTTGTTTGCATGGTTTGCTACTCTTTCTATCTATGTATGTAAGTTTGTGTTTGATCATGCACGGTTCTCTACGCAGACCGTCATTGACCTTTGGCTGCACTATTGACGAGCCCTGCGATTGTCCCTGCCAGTAAGGCCAGCGCCAGACCGGTAAGCGCCGCGTACAAAGACATCTTGGCGTAGTCAATCCTGCGTTGATTCTCGCCTGAGGTCATATACAGGATGGCGGCCCAGGCAAAGAAGAAGGTGCTGGCCGCCAGGGCGAAAGTGACCACATCTCCCTCCAAAAGGTTGAAGAAATTGGAGATGCTGGCGAGAATATACGGTATGAGTGCGAGAGCAAACGTAAGAGTATTGTTCACTTCAAAAGCCCTTTCTGATGCGGTATGAGCAGAGTTTTATGAAGAATGGTTTGTGCATAGATCTGATGAATAATCTTTTTCATATTTTGTCTTTCCAATATCCAGCATTAAGGATGAGTTACCGTCTTTTTCGTGATAGCAGGTCTGATATATCCAAGCACGCTGTACGGGATAGGATTGGACCAGGTCACCACTGAGAGATCTGGCAATAAGGTCTGTGTCACCAGTGAACCAGGACCATTGGCTTCGGCAAACGTAATCGAACCGTTGTGACCTTGTACGGGTGGGTTGACACCTACCACAATGGCCACGTGCCCGACCAGTGGTGGCGGGTCGTACCAGACCATGATGTCGCCCGGCATCGGCAGCCCGCGCTGCGACGGCAGCGCTGTAGCCGAGGGAACCTCAAGCCAGCCCGGGCGATGCTGGTAGAGCGACCAGAAATCGATGGCATTACCAGCCGCCGGTAACGGCGAACCAGCAAGTGCAAAGGCTCCGGTTACAAGCAGCACACACTGCAAACTTCCCTCCTGCCAATCAGCCCAGCAGCCTGACCCACCGGGACAGGCAGTGGCCCAGAATTGCAGCACCGGCTGCGGCATGCCCACATCGTACCAGGTGTCCGGGTTGCCGTAGAGATGGGCCGCGATGGAAAGCGCTGCCTGTGCTATGCTGCTGCCGCTTCCTGATGCCGGGTAGCAGGAGACTCCTTCTCTCGAAGAAGACGACAATGGCGTCTTTGAGATGCTTGGCGTACTCGTGGCTGTCCCTGGAACGCAGACCCCTCCACTGTAGCTTGCCATTTGTCCAGAGAAGAGCGCAGTAAAAAGCAGGACAACGGTCGAGCCGATCAGCAAAACTCCACATCCTGCTACGATGAGTTTGGTCATGGCAGATTGTGCAACCTCCTTCCTACAGCAGCGCCATGAGACGGAGCCCCGTACCAACGGCAGTCTCAACGCTTCCCTGGGCTGCATGTATCGCTGCCGGACCCGCTTCGGCAACCGGCCGTAGCGCCCAGATACGTAGCATGCCAGGAATACGCAACACCAGGTAAAGCACCGCGCTGCTGGTGATGATCGAAAGCAGCGACCCACCCAGATTGAACAGATTGGCTGCCGTCACGTAGGAAATGAGCGTGCCTCCGATCGCTAAAGCTGACACCTGGAAAAACTGGATGAAAACGGTGGCCGCGAACGTCGAGAGCCACAGGCGCAGGTAGCCCTGCGTTTGAGGCAGCGCGCCACACAGAAAGGCCAGTGGAGCCAGGACGATCAGCAAGATGAGCAACGCCAGGCGTAGCAGCATCTGCCAGGCCAGCAGCAGATCCATCACGCCCAGGATGATGGCCAGCACAAAGGCCAGCAAGCCTGCGCCCAGCAGGTTCCCATGAAAGATGCCAACGATGGTGTTAGTCAGGATGGTCAGCGAGAACAGGCTGATCACGTCAAGGTTGAGCGCGTTTTCCAGGTCGATGAACAGGCGAATGAAAAAGAGACTGAAGTTGGCCGCCAGCACCGCCAGAGCCAGCCTCGGCAGAAACTCCATGAGTTCGTAATAGTCAGAGCCGATCTGGCGGGCAATCATGATATTGTAGCCTGCGATAATGATAAAGACGGCCACTGCCGCATTGACCACACCGATAGACCACGTCGTAAACTGCATCACGGTGGCATTCTGGTAGGTGCCAGCCGCAGGTGTCTGCGTGATGAAGTTGAGCGAACTCTGGTTGACGGCATCGACCAACGGCTGCAGGACGTTGAAGATGTTCTGGGCGATCCACTGGGCTGCCTGACTCAGCCAGCAGTTGACATCAAAGGGAGCGCAGAAGGCTGGAATGGTGGAAGGACGAGGCAAAGTTTCTCCTGAGCCAGAGAACGTCGTTCCCTGAAGTGATGGCTGAGAAGAAGAAGATGCGCCAATCGACGTATGGTGTGGCGCAGTTGCATGCACAGGTACACCTGTCGTTTTGATGCCTGATCCAGCCAACACGAAAAAGCCGATGAGGGTAAGCATGGTCAGAAAAAGCAGACGAAAGGAACGCCTGTGCCGATAGAGATGACTCATGTGATTCGTAGTGCTATGGACCTCAGCAACGTTCTGCTGATGGAACACCTCCAAAGCCTGGATACTCTTTCTCTTGTTGCCTACATGGAATGCCAACATGATTGTGCCTTCACCCTTGCCTTTGCCAATACGACTGTGCCGATCTGATACGCTACGCTCTTGATGCATCAGGTACGGGCGCTTCTGCCATGCTCACGACGTCTTGGGGGAGTGGGGGCCGCTTCTGACAGAAGCGCCATTAGTGGTCAGTGTAGCGTGTGGAGTAGGAAGAAAGTGAAACAAGTATACCGACTTTTTGGAGTGATTTGCTGAATACATGCGGTGATAGTGTTTCATAACAGAGACTGCATACTTCTCTGTTCAGATCAGTTGAACTCGCCTCATTCCTGCTTCTACGACATATGAACAGGGTAGAGCAAGGGATGAACACGTATGAGTCATGAGGAAAAAATCTCTCATAGAAGAGTCAACAAACAACAATCAAGCAGGGTGCGAAGTTGACAAAGTTTGTGTCTATCCGTATACTTACACTTGTTATTTTAGAATACGTGTTCTAGTCATTCATGACACCTGGATGAGCGAGAAGAGCGCTTCCTCTCTGTGGGTGATGGGAGATCTTCAGTCCTTCCACCACTTCAGGCCTCTCGTGTATTTCTATCATCATGCTCGTTCTCCTGCTGTCACCTATCCAGGACATGCATGGCTACTTGTTCCGCCACGAAAGGAGCTTCGGCCTCGATACCTAACCTACGCCTGTAGTGAGGGATCACGCCGCAACCCCTGATGACACACCACAAAACTGAACCTGCTGCTAGTGGCATACCTGAAGAAGAAGAGATCCATCTCGCTCTTCCAGAGCTGTTACCCGCAAACCATACCCTGGTTGTGAATCCAGTGAAGCGGATCCTGATCATGCTGAACGATGAACCTGGTGGCGAAGCACAGAGAGTCAAGATGCAGAACATTTCTCCGAGCGGTATACGTGTGCTGGTCCCACTACTACAAGCCTATCCCAAGGACTGTCCCTATGACTTCTTGCTGACGCATCTCTACCCCATGCCAGTTGAAGCAGTCCAAAAGCAACTCCAGGAGGCAAGGGAAACGACGATGCGTCCATTGCGCAGAGCTATGAGCACCATCAATGCAGATCTTCATCCCTTTGGATTGCAGGTGACCTCAGTACGAAATACGGCATATACCCTAAAACGCTTCCCATGAGGAAGAATAATACATAAAGTTCAGTGATGGAGCATTGTTACTTCATGGTATTGACCAATTTGCTTAAATAAAACGACCGTTTTAATTCGGCAGTTTTTTGTTGCTAAATAATTTAAAGCATATTGGAATCTACACTTAAGAAAATTTCGTCCATTTTTTCGCTCTATACAACTCAACTAGAATAAGCCGAAAAGCAGGAAGCGGCTGTAGAGGTAAATCTGTACTGAAACTGCTCTCACTTTTTTACAAAGAGCCACCGAATTTAAGACAGGCTCAACAACCCAAATGATGCACTATCTATTCGTGTTTATCATCACTATCTTCACCCTTCTCATCAATGTTGGAACTACTCGATCCCATTGTTTCTTTGTAACTACTCAGGTCTCCTACCGACTTGCCAAAGGAGAGGAAACCGACTAAAGTACACTCATGACACAAGAAGAAGAACTGCAAGCCCTGCGAGAAGAAAATCGCATGCTCAAAGCGTTGGTAGCTGAACTGCTGCCGTTG
>JBKPBA010000334.1:0-4165 GCA_046726675.1 Chloroflexota bacterium | reverse complement strand
GTACGGTCCGGCCAGCACACGTGAGAGATCGATAACTACTACGTCCGAGAGAACAGCTTCCATGAGACCTCCTGTTGGTGTTGTCAATTGATTACGTTGAATATATCACAAAAGACAAACCACAGTGAGCCAGGATGCGGTTCTACTTGACAACCTCTTAAAACATTGCTATCATAACCGAGCTACAGTATGCCCACAAGAGCAAAATATTCAATACTCATGTGGTCAAATTCCCTCTATCTATAGGATAAGGGAATCCACTCCGCAAAATCGAAAAATGAGACTCTTACATGAGCATTTGATTGCTCTAGCCAGGTATTGACTTCTCTTCTGAGTTTGCTAAATAAGCAAGAATGAGTTACTTCTGGAAAACGGAACAGTGAGAAAGGCTCTCCACCCATGCCTTCCACGTATCCATTAGAGTCTGACTCAGCGCGGGGATGGGAAAGGAGAATGACAAAAGTCATGTTTGCAGTAATTAAAAGTGGTGGAAGACAATACAAGGTTTCCGTCGGCCAGACGCTTGAAGTCAACCGGCTTCCGGTTGAAGTCGGTGAGCAGGTTCATTTTAATGAGGTACTGCTGATCTCGGATGCCAACAACACCATGATAGGTACTCCCCTCGTGGAAAATGCTATGGTGCTGGCAACTGCCACAAAGCAAGGCCGCGGCAAAAAGTTGATTGTTTTCAAATACAAACCTAAGAAGCGCATTCGTCATCGCCGGGGACATCGTCAGGAACTCACCATTCTTACGATAGACGATATTGTTGCCGATGGCAAGAGCTTGATTACAGGCGCGGCTCCCAAATCCAGGGAAGAGGAGGAAGAGGAGCTTCCAGCCATAGAAAAGTTTGAAACTCCACCAGAGAGCACTGAGCTAGAGGCAGCTACAGGCGAAGTATCCGAGACTGCGGAACCTGAGGTAGAAGAAAAAAAGCCATCTCGCCGGCGCCACACAAAGAAAACCGAGGAGTCTGAAAGCGAGGCAGAGGAATAAACCATGGCACATAAAAAAGGGATGGGTAGCTCCCGCAATGGTCGGGATAGCAATCCCAAAATGTTAGGTGTAAAACGCTATGATGGCCAGCTAGTTACTGCTGGCAGCATCATTGTCCGCCAGCGTGGTACGAAGATCAGACCTGGAGATAATGTTGGCGTAGGTCGTGACCATACGCTCTTTGCGCTAATCGATGGCTATGTCAAGTTTGGACACTATTCGCGCGAACGTCGCTGTGTCAATGTCTACACCGAATTTGCCGGTCGCCCCTCTTTGCCTCCTACAGGGAAGCAGTCTGCAGCCGCCGCACGAGTCCAAGTTTAGTTCTATTAATAAAAGACAACCGAAAAGCCTTCATGAACAGTTCATTGTTCATGAAGGCTTTTTATGAGACAATCTGTTTGATGAGACGCTTTAATAAAATACTCCTGTCCGCAACCCATCGCTGAGTATGGCTTTTCACAAACTAATCTGAACAAAAGTAGGGGCCGATTGATCGGCCCTCTTCAGATGTTCTGTTGTTCGAATGAGAAAGTCATTTACCGGCTCTCTGCTATTGATGAGACGCTGCTGTTTGTTGTGTTTGTTGCGCGGGTGCTGACATGTTCACCGTCAACATTGATTTCACCGTCGCATCTGGAAGCGGCTTGTTTGTCTGCGGATCAAACACCACATCGTCTCGCTTACAATAATAGAGACGACGCCAATTTTCCATAGCCTCATCCCAGGCTGGTAGATATTGCAGCGTCTGGTTATCACCTTGTACGATACGTAGAAAAGCAATCAGGGAAAGCACCAGAGCAGTAACAATACCAATGAGTACAAGCACGATAAGTGTAATCTGTACCGGCTGGGGCCAGCTTCCATATCCGCCCACTGTGGCAAATGTCATGATGATAAATGAGCCCACAAAAACAAGAGCAAAACCCACAACTATAGACTTCATCATTCCGACCTTAGATACAGGCATAGGCGGTGGAGCGAATCGTTGTTCGACCCCGGTTTCATAAGCCACTTGTAGTGGCAATACTTGATCTGTTTGCTGGCACACGGGGCAGGGTGATAATACCTTGTGTTGAGAAGATGCCATAAGTGAAACAACCTCCTTGCTCGAAAGATCACGAGCGATAAATATGTTATCCAAAGCATATCACGTTGTTACCCAATCAACAATGCCGTAACTCTACTTCTATTATAGTATAAGTCACCAACCCCATGACTCAAGTCAGGGGCTTGTATCTCGCCCTCACGAGGAGTGGATACGTTGGCTACCGGCCTCACCGGCTAGCCGTTGGGTTGGGTGACAGACCACTTCAACCAAGCGGTACAGCCCGGAGGCTGTCAACCGACCAGGAACGGAGTACACAGGTTGAGCTAGCGTACAAGGCGTTGGCCTTCGTGCCACTCCTGGCATGGTGCGCATCGTGCGTGTAGGGTAACCACTACGAAACCGTTTCTGGCGTTGCCAGTGCCTTTGCCATTCGGTGAGCACCTTCTAGAGGACTATTTTAGCACAAGAGGAGCAAAGCGGAAAGACACCTGACGGTGCAATTACTCCTTCCGGTAGTTGAAGCTCGGGGTCTCCGCAATTGGATGTTTTGATGATGGGATATGTTTGACACAGACCTCTCTTGTGGCTACACTACTACAATCAGGCAAGATATAGAGAGGATGAGGCATGACAATATCTACGGCAATCACCGTCCTGGGGCTTGGACCAGGCCGCTGGGAAGATCTTACACTACAGGCGCGAGCAGTATTGGAACAGGCAGCATCAGACAAAAGAACAGTCTTCTTTCGCACACTCAAACATGCTACTATAGAACCACTCAAACGCGAAATACCCAGCCTTCGCATAACATCCTTCGATTCTTTTTACGATGAGGCAACTAATTGGGACACACTCTACCAGCGCATAGCACAAGAGATATGCACACTAGCTGAACAACATCCTCCAGTGCTTTATGCCGTACCGGGGCATCCACTGATTGGCGAAGCTACTGTGCAACTCATATTGCAACAGGCCCGCGAGCGCGGCCTGAGTACCAGTATTGTTGCAGGCCTTTCCTTTCTAGAGCCGGTGTGTGCAGCTCTGGAACTTGATCCTTTTACATCAGGCATGCAGATGATTGATGCGGCAGACCTTGCCGCGCTCAGGTCTGACGAGATTGCAGGGAAAATCATACCCACTATTCCCCTGTTAGTAGCACATATCTACCATCAGCGACAGGCAAGCGCTGTGAAGCTGGCCCTGGGAGAATGTTATCCCGGTGAATGGCCTGTAAAGCTGGTGTGTTCTGCTAGTCTCGCTGCCAGCGAAACAATAGGAGAGCAGGGCGAAGACAAGCCCCGCCCCTACATTACGACTGGCGAAACAGTTATTGAGATGCCTCTTGATGAAATCGATCATAAAAGTCTTGCCAATCATTTCAATACGCTATATGTTCCGCCACTTGAAGCATTGGATGCGCTACGGATTCCCGAAACATTGCATTACATTACAATGCGTCTGCGCCGGGACCCTGATGGTTGCCCGTGGGATCGCCAACAAACGCACCAGTCATTGACGCGTTACGTTATCGAAGAGACCTATGAGGTGGTTGAAGCGCTGGAAGAGAACGATTTGGAGAAATTAGCCGAGGAACTCGGTGACCTCTTGCTCCAGGTCTATTTGCATGCTGAAATCGCACGTCAGGAAGACGATTTTAACATCGGCGATGTGTTCGAGCATGTAAACGCCAAGCTGATTCGCCGTCATCCCCACGTCTTTGGTCAGGTCGAAGTAGAAAATGCCGGGCAAGTCGTTCACAATTGGGAAGAGATCAAACGACAGGAACGCGTCGCCGCAGGCAAGAATGTACCGTCTGAGAGCACGTTGGACGGTGTGCCTCTCGCCGCACCAGCTTTGATCGTGGCGCAAGAATACCAGAAACGTGCAGCTAAAATCGGCTTCGACTATGATAATTTACAAGAAGTGCTGGCGAAATTGACCGAAGAGCTACAGGAGTTGCAAGAAGCAGCAACGCCAGAGCATAAACACGAAGAGATGGGCGATCTGCTCTTCATGGTCGCAAGAGTTGCACGCGAATTGAACATTGATGCCGAAGAGGCATTACGCTATGCCAATCGCAAGTTTCGACAGCGTTTCCAGGCAATGGAGCAGATT
>JBKPBA010000333.1:0-5974 GCA_046726675.1 Chloroflexota bacterium | reverse complement strand
TGTCTGTTGTTCCGATTTGCAGCAGTTGTACCGTGAGATCATTCGCGCCAAAGAGCGTTTGCGACACAAAAAGGAGATCATTAAGAGCTGCTCTCGCCAATGTGGCTACTTGGTTTAGTTCCTTCTCACGAGATCAGTAATTAGCACTCTACCCACCTGTATTCTCAAGCATACTGCACCTACCAAACCCAAGGAACTCGGCAGCAATTCGCCACCGAGTTCCTCGCCTTCTCTGTGAGTAGTTGACGCAGATCACTAGCTGGCTTGCCCTGGCGCGGGGATCACGCCCAACTGTTGCATGAAACTCAGTGCATCATAGTAGGTGGCGTGTCTGGCAATTTTCCCGTTCCTTAGCTGGTACACATCGCAGAAGCGCAACTCGAACTTCCGACCGCTTGGCGGGATATCTCCAGCAGGGCTATGCAGGACGCCAGTGTGGGTGCCACGTACGATAAACTCAACAACTGCATGCTCCTCAGTGGCATACACGTTGTTGACTTCTACGCGACTCTCGGGGAAGGCCGAACTAAACGCCAAGAGGAATTGCTTGAGACCATCGGGGCCACGGAAGATCATCCCGGAGGGAACATCAACCACTTCGCAGTCCTCGGCCACATCCTCTGTGGCATAGTCGAGCCAATGCGGGTCCGATTGGTGAGCGTTGTAGGCATCATAGCCTCTCCGAACGAAAGCCACAATTTCCTGTGTAGTCATGATAGTTTCCTTTCGAGGGAGTGCATCCTCCCTCATTTCCATTCTTGTACGACAGTTGAGAGAGGATGTCAAGTGACAGCAAAACAATACGATGCTTGAAAAGAGAGGGTGCCAGCAGCTAGTATACCTGAAAAACAGAGCAGTTACATCAGTAGAAATACCTGCCCTTTGGAACATTGAAGATGCAGGGGCGTAGAGAGAAGCTACAACTTTGCGGGCTATTGCTCAGTTAGCAAACGGTAAGGATCAGCGTAGCATTTTTTCAAATGACTGGTAAGAGTCTTGTTAGCAGTTTTCGGGTAAGTGGGCAGCTTGTTCATTAGCGAAAACATCTGGTTGATGTTGAGAAGATACTCCCCTCCTCCCCCGCCGAGAAGATTATCCGGCCAAAAAAGGAGCGCAAGCAGCGGGTGTTTCTGCGCGTTGATGAATACATGCAGCTTTTAGGCGCTGCTGCTGGCAACAGCCGGGACTATGCTATTTTGCAACTCTTCCTCCAAACCGGTATCCGGGTCTCAGAACTAATCGGCTTACACCTCTCAGACATTGATCTGAATGAAAGTGCCATGCTGATAAACGGCAAAGGCAACAAGCAGCGAACGGTTTACTTTGAGAAGAAAGCGACACAGGCATTGAAATCCTACCTGAAGGATAGACCGGCAAGCGCGGATCAGCGTGTTTTTCTCAACTACCAGGGAGGAGGCCTCTCCCAGCAGGGCGTTGCAGATATCGTTGAGAAGTACCGCATAGCAGCGGGGATCACGAAAAAGTTTAGCTGCCATAGTCTCCGGCACACCCGCGCAACGTATAAGGCGAGCAAAGGCTACACAGTGAGCGAACTTCAGGAGCTTTTAGGACATGAAAGGCCGGAGACTTCCCTAATCTATACGCACATGGTACGAGATCCACGACAACTGATGATGCAGACAGGCTTATGAAACAGTTACCACTTCCCTATCGTATTGGCAATCCTCCAAAAGCCTTGAGAAAGGCGAAGCTCGACAACATTGCATTAGTCCCCGCTTCCCTTCTTTTCCAAAAAGGAAAGTACCAGACCATTGCCAATAACTTGCCCGGAGAAGGCGTGCTGATTTGCCAGGCAGATAAAAAAGAGCGGATCACCAATATCCTTGAGCGCGTTGCAGTCTTTTTCCGGCAGCGGGGTCGCTTTGTGCGGGTGCTTCCCTACTCGCTGATTTAAGAATATGTGACCGTTTGTGACTGCAACGTGGCACTACCCTTACTGGTGAGTCCATTCCACTCAAAAACAATCCGCAGACGTCTCTTTGGATTGTTGAGAGAGCATTACATTCCAGGCATCGGCATCAGTTCAAGGACTTCAATACTATTGCCTTCCATCATGAAATGCGGATGGTCGGAAAGCACGGCTCTTACGGCATCCATATCGTCTGCCTGGAGAATCGAATATCCTCCAATGTATGTTTTTGGTCTGGAACTACCAGCTTTCGTCACGTTCATCTCGTTTCCCGTTGGTGTTCCCATCTCAACAAGTGCTTGTTTGTGTGCATCAAACCATCTCACCCATGGCTCCATACCTTTTTGCATGTCTTCAGGACTGGCGTTTTGCATTTGTTGCTCAGCAGAAACTGGAGACAAATACAATAATAAAAATTTCTTCATTGTTCGTGCATCTCCTTTGATTCTCTCTCTTTTTCTGGTACCAACTCACAGCAACAATGATACGAATGACGGCAAATACTCTACCTGTTGCAATATCTCCTTCGCATCACCTCCCTTCGCTCCAGGAAAAAACGGAGCCTATCGCGTCCAAACCAATTGTAACTGAGGCGTCAACGAGGGAATAATTATGTTTGCTGAGAGGGAAAAAGTCCCTCGATAGTAAGGTGTCTAAAAACCCGCCGCCACTTCCCAAAAACAACAGATGATTATGAGATGCAATTGTAAGACACGGAGACGCGCTGAATGTGCTTCTCAACAAGTCCTACCATTCTGAGTAACAAATTGGAAGGTTTGTGAGACGGCGAAGGTCAAGATTGCTCCGTTACTACGGCAACCCCTAAATGGTGTAAGTACCCCCAATATAGCGGTTTTGCTCAGCAAGAAGACTTGCGAACTCTCCCCCTTTCTGTTTCAAATTTTTGAAGGTGCCCTGCTCAACGATATGTCCATCTTTGAAAACAAGGATCTCATTCACATTGCCGAGTGTGCTGAGGCGACGGGCAATCACCAATACTGTACGTCCAACGACCAACCTGTCCAGAGCATTCACGACCTCGGCTTCGGACTCACCCTCAAGGCTCGCAGTCGGATCGTCCAGGATCAGGATGGGAGCATTGCGCAGGATGGCACGTGCAATGGCGAGGCGTAGCCGTTGTACAGGAGTGAAATACTTGCCCCCCTCACGTAAATAGGTAGAGTAACCATCGGGCAGGTTCATGATCGTCTCATGAAGGTTGGCTGCCCTAGCAGCCTCTATGATATCTTGCTCGGTTGCTCCTGATCGCCCAATCGCGATATTGTCTCGGATGGATCTCTCCAAAAGAACGGAGTCTTGCAACACTAGACTCACATTCTCGCGTAACACCTGAAGAGGATACCGGCGATTGTCAACACCATCAATTTTGACAGAGCCTTGCTCAATCTCATAAGAGCGAGGGATCAAATTGATCAACGTAGTCTTGCCACTACCTGAGTGACCTACCAGGGCAACTTTGTGACCTGCAGGAATGAAGAGATTAATGTTTTTGAGAATAGGCTGATTTTTTGTGTAGCTGAAGCTGACCTTCTCGAAGGTAATCTCGCCTCGTAGTTTTTGAGGGGCGGAGTAATGAGAAGATTCATGAGCAACTACTTGAGTTGTCTGGTACAGCATCTTCTCTGAAGAGAGCTGTTCCTCAACAGCTTTTCTGATTCCTTCGGCAACATTGAACAATGCTTTTTCGCGATTTCGCCAATCCGTGACCGGTTTGGCGTCTTTGGGTAAGGCTTGGAGCTTACCAAATGGGGCACCTTGCCAGTAGACATGTCGAAGAATGATAGGGATAACGCGAGCCTCATAAAGAATGTGCCGCTTCATAGCCCGCTGCATCTCGAGGCCATAACAATAAAGCGTAACCGCTCTCTCCAATCTGCTTTGAGGATGGGTCACCACGAAAAAAGCTCACCTTGAAGCGAGCTTTTTTCGTGGTGCGGGGTAGGTAGAGCGGTTACGCTTGTTGACCCGCAATATTCACGAGCCACGACACGCCAAATTTGTCAGTGAGCATGCCAAACGTATCACCCCATGGGGCTTTCTCGAGTGGCATTGTGACGGTGCCGCCGGCCGAAAGCTTCTCGAAATAGCCTTGTAATTCTGCTTCGTTGTCACCACTCAGTGACATGCTATAGTTCGTCCCGGCTTTATACTCCATACGGTTCGGTGTGTCGGAAGCCATAAAGGTAATGCCGTTGTCGGCTTCCAGCACAGAGTGCATGACTTTGTTGTCTTCGCTCGGATCTTGAGACGCGTGGTAGTCTTTGAAGGTACTCATAGTAAGTTTGCCACCAAAGACAGTTTGATAAAATTCCATGGCTTCGCGAGCGTTGTCTTTAAAGCTCAGGTATGGGTTAAGTTTGGTTTGCATAGTTCCTCCTAGTTTAGTATTTACGTTAGAGAGCTACTCTTCATTATACATTGCAACTTTGTTCCACATTTGGATCTTTTTGATAGTCTTTGCTCAATTATTTTCGTGCTAGGTTCCACTTGATGAATTTGCCCCAAAATGTTACGGTGGCTACTATATACTATTGATAAGTTTCTCACTGCTGGGTTGGGCTTTGCTTTACTCTTTAAGTGTGCTACAAATTTTAAAGGATTGTTATGAAAGAGAAAGAAACCCCTCGTGTTCTTATTTCTGGAGCGGGACCAACAGGTCTTATGCTGGCAGGTCAACTTGCTCTTCGTGATGTCCCTTTTCGCATTATCGACAAAAACGAAGACCATACCACTCAATCACGAGCACTGGTTGTGCAAGCGCGGTCAGTTGAGATATTTGGCCAGATGGACATTGCTCAGGAAGCTCTACATTTAGGAGTGAAAGCGAAAGCTGTCAATGTCGTTGTAAAAGGGAAACGGGTACTTCATATGAATGTAAGGGATATTGGAGAAGGATTAACCCCGTATCCTTATCTTCTTATGTTAGAGCAATCAAAAACGGAAAAAATACTCAATGACTTTCTTGCGCATCGAGGTCACACTGTTGAGCGTCAAACAGCATTGCTAGATTTTACTCAAGATGCTAACTCTGTAACTGCGACAATTAAGCAAACCAATCGTAAGGAAGAGGTTATACGAGTAGATTGGCTTGTCGGCGCTGATGGTGCTCATAGTGTAGTACGACACAAACTCAACATTCCTTTTGCTGGGAAAACCTATCAGCAATCACTCTTTGTGCTTGATTGTGAGGTAAGTTTCAACTTTCCATCCGATGAGATGTACATTGCTTTTGCTGAGAGGGCCTTTGCAGGATTTTTCCCACTAACGAATGGCCGATGTCGTGTGATTGGTACTGTACCAGAAGAGTGTGAAGGAAAAGATGCGCTGTCGTTTGAAGATGTTGCAAAAGACTTTGCCCAGCGCTTGCATATGGACGTGAGCTTAGGAAATCCTGATTGGATTTCGCTCTACAACTCACATCATCGTGCTGTTTCAGCCTTTCGTAAAGGTCGTTGTTTTCTAGCAGGAGACGCAGCGCATATTCATAGTCCTGTTGGAGCCCAAGGAATGAATACAGGACTACAAGATGCGTATAACCTTGCGTGGAAACTGGCATTAGTTTCTCAAGAAAGAGCAAAGGAAGTCCTGCTTGATACCTATCATGACGAACGTGCTCCAATTGCGCACAACTTAGTACGGACAACTGATAGAGTATTTAACCTGGTAACGAGTAAAGATCCTCTTATGGAGGGAGTACGAATGTATGTCATACCAGTTATCTTGCAAACAGTGCTCCCATTTGCACAAAAACAACAATTTATTCGTGAAGCAGGTTTCAAGACTATTTCAGAAATTGACATAGATTACCGACAAAGTGAACTTTCTCAGGAAGACCCACAATCACAGTTCCCTAAACACGCTCCAAAACCAGGAGATAGAGTGCCTTACCTTCCAGCTAATGACCACTCTGTAGGGACACAAGATTTGGTAAAGGGAACACAGTTTCATTTCGTTCTTTTTTCGGGGGAAGAACCTCATGAAAAAGCACAACAGATACTACAAAAACTGAATGAAGAGTATCCC
>JBKPBA010000332.1:0-7724 GCA_046726675.1 Chloroflexota bacterium | reverse complement strand
TTGCTGGTTTGGGTATCAAGCCGATAAGTCTCCACAATTCCTAATATTTAACATTATTCTTGACTTGACAACTATAGGACTCTATAATGGTTACGTTAAGAACATGTGTTCAGAGGTAATTTATGAGCGATAAAACGAGTATTGAGTGGACAAATGCAACGTGGAATCCCGTTACCGGCTGCACACAAGTAAGCCCCGGCTGTGATCACTGTTATGCGCTCACCTTCGCTGAACGCTTTCGTGGAGTTCCTAACCATCCATACCAACAGGGCTTCGACCTGAAGCTCTGGCCTAATCGATTAGAACTTCCTCTCGATTGGAAAAAGCCGCGACGTATCTTCGTGAATTCGATGAGTGATTTGTTCCATAAAGATGTGCCAGATAGTTTTATACTTGATGTATTTGCTACAATGATACGTGCCGATCGTCATATTTATCAAATACTCACAAAGCGGCCTTCACGACTTGCAAATACACGATTGACAGAGAAAATAACGAAACAAATCCAAGATTTCACCGGAAGTTCCTCCTGGCCCTCTCATATTTGGCTTGGAGTTTCTGTCGAAACCTCTTCGTATGTATGGCGTGTAGATGCGCTCCGTAAGATACCTGCCTCTGTTCGCTTTATTAGTGCTGAACCCCTTTTAGGGCCTCTGGATGGATTATGTCTTGATGAGATTGATTGGCTTATCAGCGGGGGAGAGAGCGGGCCTGGCTGTCGCCCATGTAATCCCGAGTGGGTGCGAAGCTTGCGAGATCTCTGTCAGGATACAGGAGTCGCCTTTTTTCACAAGCAATGGGGAGGGCGTACACCCAAAGCAGGGGGACGATTGCTTGATGGCCGAACTTGGGATGAATTTCCACAAAAGCCCCTTGTAGCTGCATTATGATAAGATGCAAGATGTAACAGGGTCTAAGATCGATACGGATATAGGATACTATCTTCGTTGAGTCGATTCGTTCGAGACAAAAATGTAAGTTTCTTTGCTTCCACAAGCTGTTTCACTATAGCCAAATACTCTGATTTTAAGTATCTCATAAAATGGTTGTCGACAACGCGAAACCAAATCAACTTCCTGCTTTCTCCCGGATGTCTTGTAACAGTATCCACTATGACGCGGTCCAGTCCATCTGTAGATCGCATTTCTCGCCAATCAATATCTTCCCATAATCCACCTCCCAAATCTGCTTGGTGCATCCCAGCAAAGTAAGCGTTTACCATGATGTCATTGAGAAGAATTAAAGCGTCCCTGTGATGTGATGCAAAGACAATGAAGTATTTAATCCGTTTCCCTGTTCCTTCTCGTACAGGGCAAGAACGAGTATAGGGTAAGTAATTGGCGAGTTTCTTCTCATAGGCTTCGATGAGTTGTACCTCACGTTTTTCCGCGTCACTCTCTTGCCAGAGGATATCTTTCCAATAGTCACCTCCAAATACCTTAGTTAGCTTCAAACGGTTCTCCCTAATTGCTTCTTCATCTTTGCGGCCTTCTTCTGTGACATGGCGGGCTGCCAGGCGATGCATTCCAGGGATATTCATGGTCAAGAGTAATTCTGTGCTATATTTTGGATTGCGGTTGAGAAACGGAGAGAGTAATTCAAAGTCGCAACCAGTTGGGCCAAATGGATCGAGATAGAGAAAAACTGTTTGCCCTTTGAGTGTCTTGTGAATATCCTGTAGGACAAGTTGTGCGTCACCTAATCGAGGCTCAGCTGAATTGGACCAGCCCCTTTGTTGGATTTCTCTCAAAAGCCTCTCATGGTATTTTCTTTTGTTATTGATGAAGATGGCATGGTAATTACCTTTTGCCCATTTCTCGGCCTTATCACATATAATAAGCGGTGAACCGGCCGCACCATCTTCAAAAATTCCTGGTCCTGCGTACCCATCGATGAGTAAAATTGGCTGTCCTCGAGTATTTACCTTTGCGAGATAAGGAGTCATATACTTTTCTAAAACCTCATCTTTGATTTTTGACCAGCGGCGTTTTCCCTCGAAGAACTCATCACTACTTTCGACCATTGTGATCTCCAGAACAATCTGAAACGAATGTTTAAACAGCACTAATGAATGCACTCTTGTTCTTTATCGAAGCCCGATATCCCCCTCAGCATGAGGTCGCATAGAGAATCATTATAATCTCGACTGTACATTTGTAATATAGTTTCCGCATAATAGCAATCACTACAGGCTACCATACTTCCTAAAGTTAAAGGTCTCTCCTAGCTTATTCTAAAGAGGTGAACCGATTTTTCATTATCGAATGATCTCCTCACAATCTCCAGGGTTACTAACCTCAGCATAAATAGCTAAACTCCTGCTGTCACTACCTCAGCCTTACGAGACGTATCATCATCCCATCAGTTTACTTCTTTATGCTAAGATCAGTAGTTGAATATTGACGGAAAGGCAGTATTCACCACTTTCAATTGTTCGCGTCTTATTCCTCGTCATCATCTCCCTCATCTTCCTCTTGACCCCATTGTTCCTGAAAGACCCAAGGACCAATCACTTCCGCATATCGATCTACATGCTCAGCCCATTGTAGCGGCATGGGTAACAATGTCATTGCATCCGAGTTATAGCTCATCTTGCGCCACTGATTGATAGCGAACGCCCAGATTCCCGGATCGTCATCCTCCTGAAGAGCCATGAGCACGATCTCCAACATGGATGGGATAGTGTATAGCTCACCTGGATTGACCTGCTTCCCTCTGCGTGGTTGACTCATTGTGGATGGCTTCGCCGCGATATTGTAAAACGTCCGATTCATTCCGGGTAGCGGCCAAATCCCCTGCACGTACCCCTTCCCAGCTGGGGCTCCTGGCGTAAACCACTCAGGGGTCTCGTGATGTGCATTACTTCGCAACCGGGCTACGCGAATCCGTCCACGAAGACGCGTCACCGGGACGGGGTCGTCATCGCGAGTCGCACGCCATGCATCCCAGACAACTTCCGGATTCTGGAATCCCGTCAGTGTTTGTCGTATATTCTGCGCTTCCGTGATGATGAGGATATCATCATCTCCTTCATTATGAAGGTTCAGAAGAAACTGGCGGAGTTGGGAAACTGCCTGATGCTGGTTGTTGCGCTGCACCTTTTCGGGCGGCATTGTCGTTATATCGAGCAGCGTTTGATAAAACGGTCGGGAACCCTTGCCATCAGGAATCCAGGCTCGCACCTGGCGGTGAGCGGTATGGAACAGCGTGACCATCGGAAAATGCACCCGTAGGAATCCACGCTTTTGTGTCAGACGAACCATCCAGATGGCAGCCACAAGCATGTTCTTGGGGAAGTAATGGCTGGTGGGCAAGGTAAAGCCGATAGGATCTGGAAGATACCCCATCTGACGTAGTCCATCAAGTACAGTTCCCGTACAACGATGACGGAGAAGTTCGAGATTTCCTTTCAGCGCAGGGTCGGTATTACCTACAGTAAATTTGGTAACTCGCTTAGTATGCGCCAAACCAAGGCGTAACGCTCGCCTAGGATCTCGCAATCCATACAAGCGCCGTTGTTTGGACTTCCGATAGTTTGGCATCTCAATGATCACCAATGTGGGTTCGGTTGCTTGAGGAAGTTTTGCAATAATCTGCTTCACGCGCATTTCTGTTTGCTCACGGTGATATTTTGCACGCTCGGCTCTCGAAGTAAGAGGGTAGGCCGGGAAGAGGGCCCCCAGCTCATCAAGTTGTCTGGGGACGATCCGCAGTCTGCCGCCTGGGAGCGGAATCTCGCTCTCTCCAGCTACTTGGGTCGGAATGGGCTCTTTTGCTCGCACCGATTTCTTTTTGCGATTCGATGCTGATGGAGAGGATGAGGGGTCATTCATGATAGCATCCACTTCGCTGTTCACGGCCACTTCCTTCCCGTCATTCCAAAGCCCAAGCAGCAGGTTATCCTCCTCCTCTGCATCCTCGAGTAATTCACTGTCAGCAGCCAATTCATCATCAGGGTACTCCTCCTCGACTTCATCCACCTCGTTTTCCTCCGACGATGGAGGCATGGGAAGACGTTCCACCAGCACAGGACGATCTCCGCAAAGCATGGCGCGAAGCCGGTCAACGAGCATATCTCGCCCCTCTTGAGTCGTCCACCAGATCTCAACGGTCACCTGCGGTCCAATCGAATCTGCCACTGCCTCAAGTCGTTGCTCTCGTGGGAGATCACGAAGATTCTTCTCCAACGGGTGCTTGCTTGGCTTTGTGATTGTCTTTTGTCGTATGAGCGGGGGGACGCACTCAAGTTTGCTCGCGAGTTTCTGCTGGAGGATGGTCGTCATCATCTCATGGTCATCCAGGCCAACACCCGATTTCACGGGATGATTCCGTGTCTGAGGTTGGACGATGGCCGCGACAACGCTAGTGCCTGACTGCTCACTAAGGTAGCTGATGGGATCCTCTGCGAGGTCTTTTGCCTCGGGCCAGCGAATACGGAGCCGTCTCGCAATCCTCGGAAGCGCATTGGTCCATATAGGAATTCGCTTATCTCCCTGAAAGATACCGCGAAGAGATGCGCGGGTAAATAAAGGATCATCAGAGAGGTCGAACCCGCTGCGTTCGGTGAAGCGCACGAAGGCGCTCCTAGCAGTCGTACCTAGAAACAATTTGTCCCCTTCCAAAAGCGGCCGCGACGCCCAACGCCGTACGCCATAATGGAGGTGAATTCTGGGCTGTGGATCACCGATCAAGGTCTGTACGGTGATACTAATCGTATAACTATATCCCCACTGTTGACCCTGCTGATCGATATGGTAGACTGGAGGCCAGCTCATCAGCTCTGCGCCATCAGCACTCGGTACCCTGACGAGCGCCCGCTCCAGTCCGTAAACCGGCAGTGTCGTGTGTTGCTTCACCAGGAGATCAGCAAGGTGGGCCGGAAGTGCTGCATAGAGCAAACGCTCGGGCTTGGCGGTGTTATTTGGTGCTGCCTTTGATGTCAAGGAGAGCTGTACGGGCCTCCAGAGCAGATCGTCTGCTCTGATAGCTTGTTGGATCATCTGTAGGCTTGGACAGTCCGCAAACAACTCAGCACACCATGCACGCACGATTTGTGTAAGTGGCTCGATGGAAAAAGGAGATCGGGCAAGTAGCCACGGGGCGGCTGGTTTGTTCTGTTCCTCCGATCGCGTTTGTCCTGGCACCGTCATTAAGCGATCGCAGAGGGCCGTGATGATGTCATTGAGCGAGCGAATCGGGAACGAAACATCTTTCCGGTGGAGGCGTTCCTGCTCCAGGGCCGTAAACCACTCTCGCCAGACTCTCGGCAAGGAAAGTCCCCACACCTCGAGTACCGTCGTCTCCGCTTCCGGCCGCAGAGTAAAGGCGACAGGTTGAATCAATCCAGAAGTTTTCATGACCATACTCCTTCTAAATTCTCAAGTGCTGCGGCAAATGGTCCATACAGCACTTCTGCTACAGCCCGACGTGCAGGATCGGAATCGCTGAGCGCTTCACGCAGGATACGACGGAAACCGAGCAACATACTGGTACGTTCCGTATCTTTCGCGCCCCTAGTCAATCCGCTGGTCACTTCAGCCCACTTGGCATCGATGAAATGAACGCGGGCATCTACGCCACCGCGCAAGAGTCGGCCGATACACTGCCAGACCAGGACCAGTTGTGTCCAGAGCAATGCCGTTCGATCAGGAGCACCCATATAGGTTTCTTTCTCAGAGAGAAACTCGTCCCAGCGCCGACTGCTCTGCTCCCGCAGCATTTTCCCAGCTTGTGTGATCTCCATTTCTGCCATGAGGGGAACTTGTCGGGCTGCCCATGCGTTGACGCGTTGGATAGCGGTGTAAGGATCTCCTGGTACTGGAAGTGGACGCACCAGGAAGTAGACACTTCCGAAGGCTGCTTCTTCCCCAACCAAGATGTTATGTCCACGTTCGATGGATTGAAGCGGCGCAACCAGAAACTTCGCATTCAGATTGGGAAACTGTGAAAGCATGCTCCGCAAAAGCATTCCAGGGCGCGGCATCGTCACCATTTCGCCATCTTGCTCTCGTACGAGAGCGACCACGTCCTCACCGGGAGTGTTACCGAGGACCGCGCTAAGAGTTGTCGCCACCTCGTCAGCTTCCTCGTAGCGTCCAACGACCAGCAGAATACGCTGTCGATGTGCATCGAGCAGAGCCAGCTCTTTTTCAAACAGGCTCCGATTGTCAAACCCTTTTCGTTGAGCCAGGGCAGTCACTATCGCACGCAGGTTCCTGAGTCGTTGAGGATAAGGAACCGCTGATACCGCAAGCGACCTCTCGGGGATGCTGGGATCTTGCAAGGGCTCAAAGAAGCACGAAACGGAGGCCGATTCGCTCGCAGTTGCAGTTCCGTTACCACCTTTAGCAACGCGCTGCGGAAGCAGGACGCTGTCGGGTGGGATATGCAGGTCGTAGCGCCATGAAGTGGGCGCGAAGGAAGTTCCGCTCGTCAAAATGACGTGAGGGCCCGCTATGGTGTCTGAGAGCCGTAGTGCATCATGGAGGCGGTAGAGTAGTGCACGCCCTAACCCCCGTACGCGGAAGAAGCGCAGTTCGCCATTGCCCCGCCTCTCAGGATCGAAATACTGAAATCCCAAGACTGCTCCCATTGGCGCATCGGGAACCAGGCGTGCCAGGCTGTCCGAAGGAGAGAAAAAGAGTCCACCAGCTCCTCTGTCGAGATCAATCTCTTCAGTAGCAGAGGGCCATTCGTCAATCAATTCCTGAAGCGCATGATCGAGTACACTCACTATTAAGGCAACGCGCAGATAGTGCGCGACGGCTTCAATCTGCAGACGGTCCACTGACATTTCCAACTCAAGCTCGCTCTGCAACCATCCTGTTAGCAGTTCCAGCGAGGCAACTGCATCACCTGCGAACAATTCGGCCTGGACGGCTTGTACCCATGCCTCTGGTGGAATACCACCATTGTTTAGCACGAAACGCCCCCTGCCGAAAGGGTTGCGGACAAAGGTTTCACAAGCGGCATCGTAAACGGCCGCAGGCCAGTTATTCTGCAGGATCAGCCTACGGACGCGCTGTAGAAGGCGACGACCGGTGAAGTAACTCCCACTTAACCAGTTGCGAGTGGGTAGGCTCTCCCGGAGCCAGCGATAGAGACGATCTACCGCACGCTGCGTATTCGTGTGCGCCGTCAGCCAGCGATCAAGGCCCGGTTTCATGCCGACAAGAGGACGCCCTGGACGATAGACTTGGCGGGCAACCTGAGGTGCAAGGCGGTCCAGCCACGAGTCGGTATGACCCACAAGCACTTCTACTTGGGCAAATTGAGTATCGAACTGTACCTGAACCAGGTCCGCTTCGTCGACGAGCACGACATCACATGTACGCATAACAAGCTCGGCGTAGCGAACCTCTTCAGGAATGAGAGGAGCCTGTGGGCTGCTGGCGAGAAGGCTTGCAGGCGTGGCAAACCAGACGTTTGCATCGAATAAGCTGCGCGTCGGCGCGTGAATTGGACAGCACGGCATCAGCGGGCAATCGGAACGGGAGGTAACCGCTTCGTCTCGATCTGTACGGTATAAGCTGGTGCATGGTTCTTGCCCCGGGGTAATTGGTATCACATCTCGCCGTAAGCCATCTAATCCACAGATAGTTGAGAGGAGTGCATACCCGGGATGATCCTTGCTGAGGGATGGACCCACACGCTGCATCTCTGCAGCCATAAGGCGATTGAGATGGTTGACGCGAGTGGATCGTCCTATCAAGGGAAGGGCACGA
>JBKPBA010000331.1:0-3563 GCA_046726675.1 Chloroflexota bacterium | reverse complement strand
ACGAGCCTGGCGCCTGGAGCTGCCCGGCAATTTCGACTCGGCATCACGAAGCCAGCGAAACCCGCGCCACGCCACTCAAGGCATCTCGCACAGTTGGGTACTCTCGCGCTGGAACTCCTTGAACGCCTCAATGTGATCATTAAAAAAGCGATGTCAATGAAGCCGAAGGAACGATACCAATCCGTTGCGGAGATGAGCAATGATCTCAAATTGGTGCTGGCAGCATTGCCATTAACCACACAACCACCAACAACAAATTCTGCGCGGCCGGTAGACCCTCATAGCACACAGCCTGATTTACCTCAGCTTTTTGAAAGTATGCAAAATGCGCAAGCAGCTACAGATCAGGCATCGCGGGATACATCTGCATCGACGTCTCCCCCACAACCACAACCTTCGGTAGCATCGGTTTCAACCACTCGTTGTCCGCAATGCAATGCTGAATTGCGCAGGCAGGCTACGTTTTGTCCTCAGTGTGGTTTTTCACTCGCAAATAAACCTCCGAATAATCTGGCAACAACCCCATCACAAACGCCTATAACGCCTACGTCCACTACCCAAAACTCAATCAATCCAACGCAAGAAAATATTAGAGCACTACCCGGCACTTCGGAAGAACCCAGAATGCCAGTCAGGCCAAAGTTACCTGAATCCACTTCTAATTCAACAGGCACCCCACCACAAGGGTCTACTGTCTCACCAATTGCAATGCCTCCGACCCCTGTGCAAAGTATGGTACGCACGCAATCGAAACCTACTGCGCAAGACAAGATTTTTTCACCTGCCCCTGCGCAGGCCCCGCCAAAGTCGTTCATACGGACTTCAGCGCCTACTCCTGTGCAAGATACACAATTCACACAAGCGCCATCTGGGGCATCACCCACCAAACCTGCGAATCGCGTTGTGTCTAGCGAAACACGTAAATTACTTCTTTACACGGTAATCGTCTTCATTGTGGTGCTGCTGATCGTTGTTTTCATTGTTCTGAAGAACTTCAGGCATCATGCATCAGGTAGCACAATCGATCAGCACTATGCGATTGTGACACAGGTATGTAATTATGAGCGAAACATCTCTCTCTGCATTGCTTCCACCGCTCCGCATACTCATACTGGGTTATGGACACGTCGCTCAAGCGTTCCTTCCACTATTAGCATCTCGGAGCGAATGGTTGGGTCGAGAATCTGGCATACGCCCGGTAATTACGGGTATCGGCTCACGTAGCCGGGGTCTCTATATTTATCCTGATGGGATCAATGCCGACATGCTTGCTCGCGAACCGGATCCACTACGCTGGCTCAGCAGCGCAGGAACTCTTATGGAAAACTTTGAAGCGTTTATTCAAGCGGGAAAAAGAGCAGGCGCTTCGCTATTTATCGAGCTTACCACACTCAATCCGCAAGATGGTCAACCGGCGCTCAGATATATTCGTAAGGCCCTGGAGGCAGGCATGGATGTCACAACAGCAAATAAAGGTCCCGTCGCATATGCGCAAGGAGAGCTTCAGTCTCTGGCACGGCGTCATGATGTACAGTTTCGCTTTGAATCGGCTGTCATGGATGGACTCCCACTTATAAACATGGCAGAATTTACGCTTCCTGCTGTTGGGGTACAATCCTTCCAGGCTATATTGAATTCAACCAGCACGCTGGTTTTAAATATGATTGAGCAGGGATATTCGCGTGACGAGGCAATCCTCAAAGCGCAGCAAATCGGTGTGGCGGAAACTGATCCGTGGTATGATCTGGATGGTTGGGACGCCGTGATGAAGACGACTATTCTGGCCAATACGCTTCTTGAAGGTAAGCTTACTCCTCAAATGGTCGAACGGGAGGGCATTCGCGATCTCACCTCGGATGAAATTTGCGCAGCAGCTCTGGCAGGTTCACCTTACCGCCTGGTCAGTCAAGCACATCGTAAACACGGTGTGCTCTTTGCCGAGGTGCGGCCACGTCGCATCAGCTCAGATGACATATTGCATATAGGCAAAGGCACAACAGGCGTAATCTCAATCGACACCGAAGCCATGGGCACAATCACTTTGGTCGAGCACGAACCGGCAGTAATGCAAACAGCTTATGGAGTACTTAGCGACCTTATCACGATTCAACGACAACGTAGCTTGTAACCGGTGGAAATCTATGAATTAATGAGGAGACAATTATGGACTCAGAAGTTGATGTGATAGGTGTTGGAGGAGCAGGAGGTTTTCTGGCATCCTCGCTCTACCAGGGTGGTCTACGTCCCCGCATCATCTCTCGCGGTGCAGCGCTGCGTCAGCTACGCGAGATTGGTCTGACAATCATCTTAGACAACAAACGATTTACCTACTTCCCGATTAGCTGTTTAGCGCTCGATGATGTACAGCTATTCGCTCCCATTGTGCTACTTACCACCAAATCTTACGATATCCCCACATTAATGGAAGAGATGATCCCACGTATTACACCAGAAACACTTGTTATTACCGTGCAAAATGGATTTGCCGCGTACGATACTGTTTGCAGTGCAATAGGACCTGAACGAGCCGTTATGGCTGTCCTTTATGTAGGGGCGCACATTGTCTCTCCCGGTGTAATAGAAGTGAAACCAGGGGTAACGCAATTATTTCTTCCTATCGCACACGCAAAAGCGCTGAATCCTCTGATAGATGCTTTAGAAAGTGCCAGTGTTGAAGCTGCTCTGGTAGAGGATATAGAGCGTCGCATGTGGATGAAGCAACTCTTCCTTGTGCCCTTTGCCATCGTAAATGCTGAGATGCGCAAGCCTATTGGTATAATTCGTGATGATGAGGCAGCTCGAAAACGATGGAGTGCAATTGCAATCGAGATCGCTTATATAGCCCAGGCATGTGGTATCACTATGCCGATTGATCCGGCTGCCGCAAGCCTGGCCGTTGCAGAACGTTTTGATCCGCAGGCCGACTCCTCATTCGCACGCGACGTATGGGCGAATAGACCCCACGAAGCCGAGGCACTCATCGGCCCTCTTTTGAGTCGAGCAAGTAAATTCCAGATAGACTGTCCCTTGTTGCGTCAGGCATTCGATTACTATATGAAGTAAATACCATTCCCAGAGAAGTCAGGTCTCCATCGTGTTAAAGCTCGACAGGTAAATCCTGGCGTTCACCCCATTCATTCCAGGAACCATCATAGTTTGTCAAGGATGGGTAGCCAAGCATCGCCAGGGTGAACAGTACTGAAGTGGCGGCAACCCCTCCATTGCAGTATGCAACGATCTGTTGCTCCGGTAAAACATGTGCTTTGGAGAAAACTTGAGCCAGTTCTTCGTTGCTACGGAAAGTGCCTGTTATAGGATCCATTAACTCTTCGCGGGGAATATTGAGAGCGCCAGGGATATGACCAGGACGACCGGGTTTTCGCACAAGCGCACCTGTATATTGTCCGTTATCACGCGCGTCAACTAGCGCTACATCTCGTCGCCCTGGTAACTTCAGAACATCCTCGGCTGTTGCACGAAGTTGAGGTTGAACGTCAGGTGTAAATGTGGTAGGAGGGTAGTCTGGAACGGTATCTGTCAATGGCAGATTTTCACGCTTCCAT
>JBKPBA010000330.1:0-10368 GCA_046726675.1 Chloroflexota bacterium | reverse complement strand
GGCATAACGCATGCGAGAGGGATGGACTGACCTCATGTAACATGAAGTCATTGCCAAGAGGTTTCCCCACTGCCATGAGCATAAAACATCATACTTTTGAATGGGAACATGGTAGATCTGTACAGGTGAAAGGAGATGGACAATGGCTCTCCCAACAACAACTACACAACCGACAACTTCTTTCTCACTGAAAGGCTTTTTGCAACGGCATCAACTGGTGACCTACTTTGTTCTGGCGTATGTGATCACCTGGATTATTGTTAGTCCGCTGGTAGCTTCGGCCCTGGGGCTTCTCCACCTCTCTATCCCACCCCAAATCCATTATCTTGGAGCCTATGGGCCATTGCTGGCTGCGGTGATCGTCACGGGTATCACCGGTGGCGCTGCTGGTCTGCGCGAACTTGGGACGCGGATGATCAAGTGGCGCGTTGGGATCGTTTGGATTCTGATCGCGTTGTTCAGTCCGGCCTTGCTGTTCGCGCTCTCAGCCGTAATCCTCCGACTCACTGGGACACCATGGCCAGATTTCAGCCAGTTCGGACGCTCCGAGGACTTTCCCACATTCGGTCTGATTGCCAACTGGATCATCTGGACACTCACTCTGGGGATAGGTGAGGAGACCGGATGGCGAGGCTTTGCCTTGCCGAGACTGCAAAAGAACCACAGTGCACTCACGGCTACGCTGATCCTGACCGTGTTCTGGGCACTCTGGCACGTGCCAGCGTTCTTCTACCGGCCGCAATATCTCGGCCTGGGTGTCGTCGGGACCATTGGCTTCTTTCTCCTCCTGATCCCAGGAGCCATCTTCCTGACCTGGTTATATAACAGCACACGCGGTAGCATTCTCATGGTGGCTTTGTGGCATGGTGCCTGGAATACCGCCACGACATCCACCGTAGCCCAGGGAAACATCGCTGCCGTTATGAGTATCCTGATCATGGTATGGGCGCTGCTGATCGTGATCGTGACAGGTTCTGCGTGCCTCTCGCGTGTTGGCAAACAAACTATTGGGATAAGCTCTATGTCTGGAGGTTCCTCTATGAATTGGCAGAAACTCTACAACCCTCTTGTGATCTGGCTCTTGCATTCGCCACTGCATCGTTTCCTGGATCAGCACACGATGTTAATCACCGTTACGGGACGCAAGAGTGGCAAACGCTATACCTTTCCGGTTTCCTATATCCGTGAAGGAGAGACCCTGCTGGTAATCAGCCAAAAGAATCGCACCTGGTGGAAAAATCTCCGCCCTGGTGCCCAGGTCACGGTCTTTCTGCAGGGGCACACGTTGCAAGCCAGTGGCGAAACGTTTACAGATACCGGCATGGCGGCAAACATCCTGCTCCAGATTTTACAACGCGTGCCGACCTATCAGCGGCTCTTGCATCTCCCATTGGCTGCAAATGGCCAGCCTGAACACCCTGAAGATCTCACACGTCTTGCTCAGGACCACGTCATTGTTCGTGTGAAGGAACTCACTGCACTCGCGGCTTAAACTGGGTTGCAATCAAAAGGAGGTGAATGCTCATGTCTAGCACAACAGCGCAGAAGACAAGAACGAGCCTGGACTGGAAGCTCTGGTTTCAGTGGATACTCGCCAATACCCTGGCCGAGACAGTTGGACTGGGTGCAACCCTATTGATTGGCGCTTTCCTACTGGTGAATGCAGAGCAAACAATAGGGGCTATTCCCGCCGCAGCACTCGGCGTGCTGGCCGGGGCCGTGATCGAAGGCTCGATTGTTGGAACAGCACAATGGCTCGTGCTGCGTCGTCCCCTGAAGAGTATGAAGTGGCTCACATGGGCCCTGGCGACGGCTCTCGGAGCCTGTGTAGCCTGGATACTGGGGATGATCCCCAGTACCTTACTGTTCACTGGTTCAGATACCGGGGGAGCAGTACCCGCCCAGATGAGTGATCTGATGACGTATGCGCTTGCTGCGACGATGGGGATCGTCCTGGGGACGATTCTGGGAGTTCCACAATGGCTGGTACTGCGCCGCCACCTGCCAAAAGCGGGCTGGTGGGTGCTGGCCAATGCGCTCGCCTGGATGCTGGGGATGGTCGTAGTCTTCATGGGAACCAGCTTCATTCCAGAGGAAGGGATCACCGGGCAGATAGCGCTCCTGCTGCTGCTGTTCGTGATCGCTGCTGGCGCTTTCGTGGGAGCTGTTCATGGACTGGTTTTGATCTGGTTACTGCGCCAGTGTCGTCTACGTGCAATGGCCTAGACTCCAGCCTAGTCATTCATAGCTTGTCTGCCGCATCCATGGCCATGAAAATCACCTTGGATGCCGTTCGCATGATCAATTTGGAAGCATTTAGATAGCCACATACTCATGGTACGAAAAAAGATCACTGCTGATTTCTTACTATCCCTCACTGTTTCACAGTACTCCTGCTCGCTTCTTTATTTTGTAAAACGGTTATGAACTCTTAACTCGCTCAGTAAATTCATAACCGTCTCTTCACCAATCCACAACCAATTGATAACCCCTTGGCTCCTACACTAAGCCTGTTAAGAAGCTAGCAGAGCACGTTTTGCATCTCACAGGCTCAAGGATCGATCTTCGGGCTGGCATTTTCTTTCTGAAGCGGCAATGCCTGTTCTGGTAATTTTTTCTGTTTGGGTCGTGCGTAATAACCGACAACCGTTCGGACGACTGGTTCCAAGTCGTATCCTCAACAACAAGGAGGTAGAGAGTCATGAAAGTCAGGGCGAAGTACTGGCGAAGCAGCATCGTGCTAGTTGTGGTCGTTGTGGCGCTTATGGGATCGACAATGGCTTTTGCGCGGAATCCTAACCCAGGAGTTTTTCCACCAAACTCACACCCCTACGGTCTGACGTATGGTGAGTGGAGTGCGCAATGGTAGCAGTATGCATTCTCGGTGACCACGTTTGATAACTGTCCAGCGGAACCCTCGGGCCAGGTATGGTTGTTAGCTGGGACGACGGATGGAAGTATAGCTAATCGCAATTGCACCGTACCTACCGGCAAGGCTATTTTGTTCCCGATCATCAATGCCGAGTGGTCGGTTGTAGAGGCGCAAGCGAATGGAGATGCCTGTCTGGTCCCAGCCAGCCCCAGCGGTACGAGCGATGCGGCATTGCGTGCCTGCGCTATAGCCCAGATCAATCACGTTACACAATTGGAGGCTGTTGTTGATGGAGTGACGCTGCAAGACTTGACAACCTATCGGGCACTCTCTCCGGCATTCGACTTTACAGCTGCGCCGGGAAACCTTTTTGGTGTCTGCTCACAGAGCGGTTGCACAACTCATGCAGTAGCCGATGGATACTGGATTATGCTGCCGCCCTTGAGTGCAGGAGCGCACACCGTTCACTTTCGAGGAGAGGCCTCCTTTCCAGAACTCAACTTTACGTTCGTGACGGGCGCTACGTACCATCTGACGGTTGGGTAGATAGTTACCTCTGTAGCATCTTTCACAGGTGAAAGAGGGAGCCTGGCAGGGGCTGCCAGGCTCCCTCGGCTTGACTGGTGTTAAGTCTGCCAAGTCACATTCCCTCTCTGGGGCGTATGGCTGATCCCGTTGCTGTCCAGCCTCAGGCATATGCCGCATCCTTTACCTGGAAGCATTTAGCCCTTCCAGGTAGAGCAAGTCTCTCAAAACAGCGTACTTGTGAGATTTCTGTGAGAGTGAAGTCCACTCTAGTGATAACCTCGTGATATCCAGGATGTACCATTCACAATGGAGAATTGTCTGCATCGCAGGCTCATGCAGTGAAGTGATGAGCTTTGTGCTTGCGTTCCCGAGGAGCTGTGCTACATGTCTAACCTATCGATTACCAACAAGGCTCACGGAGAGCCATACACATATACCCAGGCTTTCCATAGGGATGAAGCATACCTCGTCACCCAACCCTGGGTACGTCACTACGAGCAGGGAGTTCCCGCTCACATTATTGTTCCAGATCAACCCCTGACCTGGCTTCTTGATGACACAGCGAGCCATTACCCAGATCACACGGCGTTCATCTACTACGGAACAAGACTTACCTATGCTCAATTCTCGCGCTACACACATCGCTTTGCCAGTGAACTCCAACGTCTGGGCGTGCACAAAGGCGATCGGGTGGCGATTGCGCTACCCAACATACCACAGTATCCGATTGCCTTCTACGGCGCGCTCAGGGCAGGAGCCGTCGTCGTTCCCACCAACCCGCAATATACCGGGCGCGAGATGCAGTATCAGCTCGCAGATTCAGGAGCGCGCGTAGTGGTCATGCTCGACGCGTTCTACCCGATTGTACGTGCCGTACGCACACAGACGGTGCTGGAACACGTCATTGTCACCAGTCCCGCCGACTTTTTACCGCCCGTGCTCCGCGCTCTCTATCCACTCAAGCAGTGGCGTACCCAGCTGCCAGAACCGCATCTTACGCACAAGGAACTCCACGATGATCAGACACTGCACCTCATGCATAGTATGCTGGAAGTGCACACAAGAGACGAGCGTGCAGCGTTCAATCCACCTGTACCAGTCGAGGCTTCGGACCTGGCTGCCCTCCAATATACCGGCGGGACGACGGGGCTTTCCAAGGGGGCGATGTTGACGCATCGCAACCTGCTGGCCAATGCCATACAGACACGCGCTTGGTTCCCCAAGGCCCAGGAAGGCGCAGAAGTGACGCTGTGTGCGGCTCCCTTCTTCCATGCTTATGGGATGACCGTCGGCATGAACCTCTCCATTGCTATCGCTGCAGCGATAGTGCTGGTACCTCGTCCCAGGATGCTGAAGGAAGTGGTGCACACCATCCGGCATGACCATCCCACACTCTTCCCCGGTTTGCCGACTATGTACCTGGCGATCATGCGCGAGGCTGGCAGGCATCCAGACTACCTGAAGTCGATCAAGTATTGTATCAGCGGTGGAGCCCCTCTGCCTGCGAGGGTACAAGCGGACTTCGAGGCGATCACGCATGGCAAGCTCGTCGAGGGATATGGGCTGAGCGAGGCAGCACCGGTGACGCACGCCAATCCGTTGACCGATGCGTGCCGCAATGGCAGTATCGGCCTCCCATTTCCCGATGTCGATGCTGAGATCGTGAATCAGGAGACCGGTGAGCCTGTACCCATCGGCGAGGTAGGCGAACTGGTGGTGAAAGGGCCGAACATCATGCTGGGCTACTGGAAGCGCGAAGAAGAGACGAAGGTGTCTCTGCGCGATGGGTGGCTACATACAGGCGATCTGGGGAAAATGGATGCAGACGGCTTCTTCTATATCATCGAGCGGGCCAAGGACATGATCATCGCCAGCGGCTTTAAAGTGTACCCGCGCGAAGTGGAAGAGGTCTTGTTTCAGCATCCTGCTGTCGCAGAAGCGGCGGTAGTGGGCACACCAGATGCCTACCGAGGCGAAACGGTCGCCGCATTTGTCGTGCCGAAACCGGGGATTGCGGCATCTGAGCAAACAAAGCAGGAGCTGATACAGTACTGCGAGCAAGAACTGGCAGCATATAAGGTGCCGAAGATACTTGAGTTCCGCGAGAGCTTGCCCAAGTCCCTGATCGGGAAGGTGCTCCGCCGCGAGTTACGCGTAGGATTACCCGCATAGGCGTTCATGCTGAAACGGCTGTGGCGATCTCATGTCGGTGACCTGCTCGTTAAACACTCATCAGCGTGTAATGTTCTGCCTCGCAATCACCTTCAGCACCTCAAACCAGAGTATGCTGAGTATCCCAGCAAGCAGGCACATCGCCAGATCCAGCGGAGAGAGGGGAGCGAAACCGAATAGATCGCGCACAACGGGAACATAGAGCACGAGTCCCAGGAAGAGGATGGTGCCACCCACGACCCACCACAGTGCAGCATTGGGCGAACGCAAGGTAGCCACGATCAGGCGCGAGTGCGAACGATTGGCAAAGATCAGGCCGAGGTTGGCGATGACCAGGGTAGTGAATGTCAGGGTGCGTACTGTTGGTTCAGCCACGTGCAGGTATTGCGCAACCAGGTAGACGCTCAACACCACCGCAAGGACACCAAACCCCTGTAACATGCCAAGCAGCAAGGCGCGCTTGCCAAACATCGGCTCCCGCGGATCGCGCGGTGGCCGTTTCATGATCTCAGCAGCCTCAGGTTCCGCCTCGAAGGCCACCGAACTGGCTGGGTCAATGATGAGCTCCAGGAACACGATCTGGACCGGCAAGAGCACCAGGGGCCAGCCGAAGAGCAGTGGCAAGAGCGCCATACCCGCGATAGGGACGTGAATGGCGAGGATATAGGTCAGCGCCTTGCGAATATTATCGTAGATGCGGCGTCCAAGCCTGACTGCCTGGACGATGGATGAGAAGTCATCGTCGAGCAAGACCAGCGCCGCTGCCTCGCGTGCAACATCGGTTCCCCGCCTGCCCATGGCGACGCCGATATGCGCGGACTTCAATGCTGGCGCATCATTGACGCCATCGCCCGTCATAGCAACCACCTCTCCGTTGGCCTTGAGGGCGTTGACCAGCCGCAATTTCTGTTCGGGCACGACACGTGCGAATATCGTGGTGGTCTTGATGCGCTCCTGGAGCGTGGCATCGTCCATGGCATCCAACTCTGGACCTGTGATGCAGGCATCTACCGGCACGAGGCCGATTTGCCGCCCGATATGCTGGGCTGTAGCGGGATAGTCGCCGGTAATCATAACGACGCGGATACCAGCGGTGTAGCATTCCTTGATCGCAGCAGGGACCGTCGGACGTACCGGGTCGGCCAGCCCCACCAGGCCCACCAACTCGAAGGGGAAGTCATGTTGCTTTTCTGGCAGAGCTGATGCTTCCTGGAAGCGGGCACGGGCTGTGCCCAGCACACGTAGCCCCTCGCTTGCCATGTGGCTCACCTGCTCAAATAACGCTTCTTTGCCCACCTCATCCAGGTGGCACAGATCGGCAATAGCTTCTGGCGCGCCTTTCGCGGCGATCACAGAGGCCGCTTCTGGTCGCGATGGCTTCCAGACGTGAGACATGGCGAGTAGCTTTGGCGATAAGGGATATTCACGGAGCAGCGTCCAGGTATCATGAAGGTGCTCTGTACCCGAGAGGTAGCGCTCACCGAGTCCTCGCAGAGCCTGCTCCATGGGATCGAATGGGTCTTGCTGGCTGGCGAGCACAGCGAGTTCCACCAGTTCATGGAACGCTTCAGGGAGGGGTTGCTGCTTGTTATCCTGCATATCGTAGTATGTTCCTTGTGCGTACAGAGTGCGTACCGACATGCGGTTCTCGGTGAGCGTGCCGGTTTTGTCGACGCACAGGACGGTCGCGGAACCTAGCGTCTCGATAGCAGGCATACGCCGAGTGAGTACGTGTCGCTGCGCGATGCGCCAGGCTCCCAACGCCAGGAAGACGGTCAGCACCACCGGGAATTCTTCTGGCAACAGCGACATGGCCAGGGCGATGCCGGCGAGGATCCCGTTGAGCCAGTCTCCCCGGAAAAGGCCATAGAGCAACACGACCAGGGCGCAGAGCGTCATTCCAGTAAGCGCAAGCAGGCGCACCAGCCGTCCCGTCTCTCGCTGGAGCCGTGTTTGCTCCGGTTTGACCATCTGAAGCGCAGTGCCGATCTTGCCCAGTTCTGTGTGTATACCCGTCGCCTGAATCTCGACGATGCCCTGTCCCTGGGTGACGAGCGTGCCGGAGAAGACAAAGGGAAGGTCATCACCACCAGGACGACCCATTTCACCTGTCGCTGCGCTGCGATCCAGGGCCACCTTGCGCACCGGTACTGATTCGCCCGTCAAGAGCGACTCATCGACGGAAAGGTTGAGATCCCAGAGCAGTATGCCATCAGCCGGGACACGATCTCCTTCTACCAGTACCACGATGTCGCCGCGCACGACTTCTCGCCCGGCGATACGTTGCTGCTCGCCTCCCCGGATTACTAATGCCCGCGGGCTGGAGAGGTCGCGTAGTGCTTCCAGCGCTCGCTCGGTTTTCTGCTCCTGGTAAAAGCTGATACCCATGATGACCAGGATGGAGCCGAGCAGCACCAGTGCCTCACGTACATCTCCCAGGAACAGGTAGATCACACCTCCCGCAATCAGTAAGAGGAACATAGGCTCACGCACTATGTCGAGGGCGATGGTGAACAAAGAGCGCTTCCGGGTAGAGGGCAACTCGTTGTAGCCCTCTTGCTTGAGCCTGCGCTGTGCTTCCTGTTCAGCAAGCCCACTGATCGCGGCAAGATCGGGAATGCCAGTATTGTTCAAAAAGTGTTCCTTGGGTGCGAGAAGCGACATGCTACATTCAACCTTTCCTTGCAGATTTCTACGTTCACCTAATGGGTACCGCTTTTTTCATTGCTTGTGAGGGCCTTTCCCTATTTATACCACTTCGTCTCAGTCGTTCGCTGTCACTATGAGGCCGGAGTGGGCTGCACATAGCGTGGCACAGGTACCGGCTCAGCCGGATTGGCGTTTGCTCCCAAAATCTGCACAGGATGATAGAACAGGTTCATGGGAATTTGCGTCAGTAACCACTTGTTGAACTCCGTCTGTTCGTTGATGAGCTGCCCTCGCGCATACTCGATACGGTTGAAGGAACCCTCGATCTGCACGAGTACCGAGTGAGCATTCGTTCCCACCCCATAATCCGGGTAGTTCTCAACAAAGGCACGAATGCCTGCGGTCATCTGTCCTGCCGCAGTGAGAGCCGCATTTGGGTCGGTTGTTCCTTGACCGGCTTTGAGTGCCGCTGCATTACTGCGCGCCTGGGCGATCTTAGCAATGGCATCATTCTGAGAGGCGATCGTTGCGTTGAGCAACGCCGCATCCTGTTGAAGCAGTTGTGAGGCCCTATCAACCTCATTCCAGACAGCGCCAATCTTCCCTTGAACGTCATATTGCCGTTGCTGGATGGCAATATTCTGGCTGATGCAGAAAACGCCACCAAGTACTACCATGACAAGCACCACTGCTGAGATGATCTTAGGGCGAGTCCAAAAACGCTTCGGTGGGATCACTTTTTCTCCCATTGCTGTGCCGGTCATCTCGCCATAGGTGGGCGACTTGGGATCGTAACCTGGCCTTTCGCTGTACGCTGACCATCTGTCGTCATGTGGGAGCGTTTCTTTGTCAAACATGCCATTATCCTTCCTTTCAATTCATTTCGGTCTACACATCGCCACCTGAGGAGGGTGAACTGCCACCGCCTCCCCACGGTCCTGAACCGCCACCTCCCCACAATCCTGAACCACGGTTGCCAGAGTACGAGCTCCTCCTTGTGTTTCTACTCATCAAAGCAAGCACAAGTAACAAGCGCCCGAGGAGACGGAAAGCCGTGTAGAAAAAATTCTCTCGCCGACGAGCAGCGACGACGGCACTGACCACCAACCATCCAATGAGTGCGATACACACCAGGATGATGATTACTGCTGTGTCAAAATGGCCGGTTGGATTCTGAGAAGGACTGGTTTCAGTTGGAGACTGAGGATGTGTGGTCCGCCATTCTTGAGCTATGTTTGGATCTTGCTCAGCCGTGGCGACCTTGTCGTAGAAAGCCAACAAGCCATCTTGCCAACGCCCTTGCGCACGTGCAGGGACAAACGTGGTTTGTGCGTAGTCATCCATCAGCGTATCTGGAAGGGCTCCGGATATCCCGCCACCGGTGATGTATGTTAGCCAGGGGGCATGCCCATCTTTGCCCGGTTTCTGTAGGTAGAGGACGAAAAGGACACCCTTATCCTTGTCTTTAAATCCTATCCCATTTTTATTAAAAACATCGGTGGCAAACTGATGAGGATCTCTCGCCAGGTTATTGAAGAATACCACCGCGATTTGAAACCCGTGTGCTTGCACGTCATCTGATCGCGCTCTCAGTTGCGTGATCAAACTTGCTGGGACTGTGCCTGTCGTATCCAACACGCCATGAGTCGCCTCGGTGAGCTGTGGCATGGGTGGGTCCTGGGTAGCAGTCCCTGCTGGGTCTTGTTGCTGTGCTGAGCACGCAGCGAGCAGACCGAGTAATACCAGGATGAGAAGCAGTATGGGAAGGATATATCTTATCACAGGGGTTTTGGATGACTGTACCATTGAGCACCTCCTCGTCTCGTTCCCTCCGAACAGGTCTCTTGATTCTGCACGAGGTTTGCCTTTTGGGCACACCTGCTCGCGCCTAAGAACATTTCCACCCCAAGCGTATCGTAGGTGTATCACAATGTGCTCACCAAAGCATCGTCGTGTCTCACGGTCTCGTCACAACTCTAAAAGCGGAATGACAACGGAGGCTGTCGTAGTAGTGTGTGCTGCTACGCTATAGGCCGTAAATAGATCCAGGTAGAAGCAGCGAAGAACAGTGAACGGAAAGCTTCTCTCACCCTGTTCTTCTACAGTTATATCCCACGCTTTGGGCGGGAGGCCCAGCCGTATAAGCC
>JBKPBA010000329.1:0-7837 GCA_046726675.1 Chloroflexota bacterium | reverse complement strand
GTTGAGTTTGCCAAGCCTAAGCAAAACTGCTATACTTGTCCCATCTATTCCACAGGTATCCAAGGAGCAACAAGAGCTCCATGCATGCAAGACGCTTTCTCTCCCAGGGTTCGCCTCTGGATGGAAAGACCTTTCGGAAGGAGGCCAGAGGGGAACGCATGGGTACGTCTGCTCCTTTGCCCGATGAGGCGAAGCTCACCTTTGATGGACGACTCCACAAACAACACGCGCAACTGCAGGCCAGCTTGATAGAACTGGCCTATGACGCTATTATTGTGCGCGCTCCTGCGAGCATGATCATCTCTTGGAACAGAGGAGCGGAGCGCCTGTATGGATGGACTGCGCAGGAGGCGATCGGAAAGGTCACCCACGAACTACTCCAGACGCGTTTTCCAGCGTCGCGCGAGTTTCTGGATCGCTTCCTGGCAACCGGAGAGCAGTGGGAGGGGGAACTGGTGCATACGCGTAAAGATGGTACAGAGGTGATTGTAGAAAGCCGCCAGGTGGTCACACGCGATGCTCAGAACCAGCCCATCGCCATCCTGGAATTTAATCGAGATATTACCGAGCGAGAAAACCAGGTAGAGGAAGCTCGTTTTCAGCTTGCTGCTCTTGTCGAGTCTGCAGATATTCCCATTATTGGGAAAACGCGCGAGGGCATCATCACCAGTTGGAATAGAGCGGCAGAGCGGATGTATGGGTATAGTGCTGAGGAGGCCGTGGGCCAGCCCATAACCCTCATCTTTCCTCCAGATCGCCAGGATGAATTTCTCAAGATCATGCAGCGGATCACACGGGGAGAACGGGTCGATCTCTATGAAACAGAGCGGGTCAGAAAGGATGGGACCATTGTGCCTGTCTCTGTCACGATCTCTCCTATTTATGATAGCGAAGCCCGGATCATCGGCGCCTCTACCATTACACACGACATCACAGAACGCAAGCGCATCGAAGCACAGGAGCAGTTTCTCACCGAGGTCAGTAAAGTGTTGTCCTCCACTCTTGACTACCAGGAAACGCTCGCTAATATCGCACGCCTGGTCGTTCCGCAGCTTGCCGATTGGTTTGCCGTTGACCTGGCGAACGCCGATGGCCATCTCGAGCTGATCGAGATCGCGCATAAAGACGCGGCGCAGGTGCGCTGGGCGCGAGAGCTGCGGGAACGCTATCCCATCGATCCCGATGCTCCTGCTGGCTTGCCTCGTGTCGTCCGCACCGGTGAATCAGAACTCTATCCAGAGATTACCGACGAAATGCTCGTCGCCGGAGCCAGGGACGAGGAGGAACTGAACCTCGCCCGGCAGATCGGCTATTCGTCCGCTATTGTGGTACCGCTGGTCGCACGGGGGAGAACCATCGGCGTAGTTTCCTTTGTTGCGACTGAATCAGGAAAACATTATGACGAGCGCGATCTTGACCTGGCGGAAGAAGTCGGGCGGCGGGCAGGTGTGGCCCTCGATAACGCGCGGCTCTATCGCGAAGCACAACAATCCCGTGATCAGTTAGACATTATCCTGCAAGGGGTTGCCGATGGCATAGTCGTCTACGCTTCAGACAGCCGCCTCATATATGCGAATGAGGCGGCGGCGCAGATGAATGGCTATGGGTCGGTAAAGGAGTTGCTGGCAGCGCCACTGCACAGTATTCGCAGTAGGTACAAACTCATCGATGAAGAGGGACAGCCCTTTCATCACAGCCAACTCCCCCACCAGCGCGTGTTTGCCGGAGAACCCGAGGCCCAGGCCATTATTGGCTATACAAAGGCAGGAACCCGGCAGCCCGAACGCTGGTCGCTCGTCAAATCTCGTCCGGTGCGAGATGAGAGCGGGCAGGTGGCGATGGTCATCAGCATCATCCACGATATCACGGAGCGGATGATTGTCGAACGCCGCAAAGACGAGTTCATCAGTATGACGAGCCACGAGCTTAGAACGCCCGTCACGAGCCTGAAAGGCTTTACCAATGTGCTGCAGCGCCGTATGGCAAAACAGGGAGATAGGCAAGGGCTGCATTACCTGGCTCGCATGGATGCCCAGCTCGATAGGCTCACGGCACTCATCAGCGATTTACTGGATATCTCGCGCATGCAGTCGGGCAAACTGGAGCTGCGAGTGGAGCCTTTTGACCTGGATGCGCTCATCGACGAGACGGTGGAAAATGCGCAGGCCGCGACATTGACCCATCACCTGCTCATCGAAGGAAGAACAGGCGCGCAAGTGTTCGGCGATAAAGAGCGACTGGGGCAAGTGTTTGTCAACCTTTTAACCAACTCCATCAAGTATTCTCCACGGGCAGCTAAAGTGATGGTGCGACTCTTCCTGGACGGAGACCAGACACAAGCCATTGTGAGCGTGCAAGATTTTGGTATAGGCATTGATAAAACTCATCACGAGAAGATCTTTGAGCGCTTCTATCAAGTCACCGATCCAGAGGAAAAAACCTATCCGGGACTCGGCATCGGCTTATATATCTCCCGCGAGATTGTCGCTCGGCATCATGGTCGGATGTGGGTGGAAAGCAGCAAAGGGGAAGGGGCTACCTTTTTTGTGGCCTTGCCACTCCCATCGCAAAGAGGCCTGGCGGGTCTTCAGTAACCCTCAGGAGAGAAAGGCAGAAAAGTGTCGATGCAGAGCACTCCCAAACGCATCCTCATTGTGGACGACGAGCAGGATATCCTTGAGTTCCTTCAGGTGATCTTAGAGGAAGAGGGGTATGCAGTCGTGACCTCAGATAAGGGTGAATTCCTCGAACAACTGCACAACGGTGGGCTCCCACACCTTATCCTGCTGGATGTCCTGCTCTCAGGCAAAGACGGACGTGAGATTGTGAAATACCTCAAGAGCCAGGAGGAGACGAAAACGATTCCCATTATTATGTTCTCGGCCCATCCCAGCGCGGAGAAAACGGCACGGCAGGCAGGAGCAGATGATTTCCTGGCGAAGCCATTTAACATCGATATCTTATTAGCGAAAATCGCGCACTACCTGTGATTTCTTCATATCGAACAGCAAAAATTTGAGTTTATCAGCATAGCATCCCATGAACTGAAAATCCCTGTATGAAAGGCGATTTGTGATGAATATGTGTGTTCGTAGCCTGTGATTGTGACGATATTGTGAAGTCCACGTTTTACATTGCTAAATGGATAGTTGTTTGAGTCAGGAATCTGGAGTGATTGAGCTGAAATCATAAGCTGGATCATGGAAGTGAGCCGCTCAGGCTGGTCGGGCCGAGAAAGGAGAAGCAGTACTATGAGAAATAAGTTATTGTTACCAGGGCTACTCGTTGCAGCATCTGGCGCTTACCTGCTGCGCCGCCTGGGACGACGGTGGGGAGCTAGCGATGACGAAGTGCATCGACCAATGCCGGGAGATGAGCTTATACCGCATCCTATGGTCGAAACGACTCACGCTATTACGGTCCAGGCTAGCGCTGCTGAGGCCTGGCCGTGGCTGGTGCAAATGGGCATGGATCGCGGCGGCTGGTACAGCGATCCCGAATGGTGGGATGGCCCGGCTGAAAGGGTGCTATGGTCATTTCTCGCCAGTGAAGAGCAGACCGGTTACTCGATCCGCTCGGAACCGAGCGCTGATAGAATCATTGCGAAGTTCCAAAACTTGAAAGTGGGAGATATAATACTTGACGGGCCTCCTGGTACCGCTTTCTTCACTGTAGTAGCTCTGGAGAAGAACCGTGTACTCGCTCTCTATTCCAACTCGCATGTGCGTTACGTAGTTCCGCATGTTCTGCGTGACAATCCAAATGTGAATATTCAAGGAGAGTTTAGCTGGGTGTTCATCCTGGATGAGGTGGATATCAACGCGACGCGGCTAATCCTGCGAACGAGGATCAACTACGGGCCGCGCCTGTTTCGTGTACTTACGCGCCCATTTTTCTGGCCGGTCGACTTTGTGCTGGCGCGAAAGATGCTTTGGGGAATCAAGTGGCGTGTGGAACAGAGAAAACAGGAACCGGCTGAACGTGGCGGTGGTTTAGTACACAAATACCATGGAAAGGATGAGCCAGTTGCCCAATAGGCGTCAAGTTAACACATGTCGCAGATGTGCGCCCCCCACCCACGGGCGACTGTAAAGGTCGCCCCTACAATATGCCAACGAGCCTGTCAGGCCGGATGAGATCTGAATTTGTTAATCTATGTTACAATTGATTTTGCCGTTGGTACCAAATAGTGGCAGCCCGGCTACTGAATGCGTTGTAATATCAAGAAATCCGAGTTTATTTTTGTGAGAAAAAACGTCACTCTAATATAAAGATAGGTTATGTATAGAAACCGTTCGCTTGTGTTGAAATTATGCGTTTTTTGTACAGCGTTGCTGTTCATGTTGGCAGCCTGTGGAGCAACGCCTGACCAGGTTGCGCCGCAGCAGACCGTTACTATTAGCAAGACATTTCAATCACAGGTTTCGCCAATACCGACTGTTCCAAAGTATCGTTGTGGAGCGTGGTCCTCAAACAATGCCCCGGGTCCAAATTCGATCATTATTATTTTTGCGAGGATTATGAAGAATCTCACGGGTGTTAGTGGCGCAACAGCTACAGCGGTTGTGCATTTCCAGGGTGGGGACCAGACGCTTGATCAGCATCCTACGAGTGACAGTGGCGGGTACGTTTCGTTTACGCTAAATCTGCAGGGGCGTCAACCTGTTAGAATTCCTGCAACAGTTGATGTGATTTTCGGCTTGCCTGGAGTTACCCTGAATTGCACGCCTGCGTTCTTCACACCGATGTAAGTTTCTGACATGTTGGACAAAAAAATGTGCTGCGTTGGCCGATAACTATGCGCTCGATAGGCGTACCGCAGCGCATGCAAGGCTTTCCCTGTTGGTGATAAACGCGCACATGATTGTAGTTGTCGCCAGCTTCTCCCCACAGGTCGCGATACTCGCTGAAAGATGTCCCTCCATGCTCTATGGCTTGCGTCAATACCGAGACTATACCCTCGTGCAGTAGCCGTATCTCAGCAAGGGTGAGCGAGTTAGCTGGGCGTAGTGGATGGATGAATGCATAATAAAGCGCTTCATCCGCGTAGATATTGCCAAGGCCAGCAATCACTTCCTGATTTAACAACACCTGTTTGATAGGGCCTTTGCGACCAGCTAGAATCCTTGCCAGTATTTCGACTGTGAGATCATCGCTTAATGGCTCTGGACCCAATCCCTTGAGCGCTTCCTGTTCGCGCTCGCGTGGCCATAGTTCAATGCGTCCAAATTTGCGTGGATCGGTAAAGAGCAATCGCCGTCCACCGGCAAGATTGAAGCATACGCGGCAGTAAAGGAGATCTGAGGGCCGATAAATCGGCGCTGGGCGCGATAAATCGGCCCCTACGGGTGTTTGGATGGAGGGGCCTTTTATGTTCCAGGCGAAAGGGTCAGAAGTTTTTAAACTTGTATCGATTTCCCAACCAGGTGGAAGCAGCAGCAGATTGCCCGTCATACGGCGGTGTATGGTGAGAATAAGCTCTCCACTCAGATCAAGGATGAGGAATTTGCCTCGTCGTCGCACGCCAAGTATATCCCGGTCAGCAATTTCAGCCAGGAAATCGGGGAGGTCGGGGTGGCCAATTGTGCGCTCCCAGAAAACGAGTACTTCGCGGATTGTTGCACCTACGATGGCATCGCGTAACTGGCGTGCGGTGTGTTCTACTTCGGGTAATTCGGGCATATCTTCTCTATCTACATTTACTCAGTCCCGTTCCAGCGCGGGAGCAGGGCATCTCCAATAACAACAAAAAAGATTTGGTCTTCGACTCTATTATACTGCTTTTCGGTTCAACCAGTGAGCGCTGGACAGAAATCACCCCTGTCGAAACCACACCCGCGACGACCTATTGACTTTTTGGCCTAATTCCCGAATTTCCCGAACATATATTTAGAAAATTCGGGGTGACTCATGAGCCTGGGATGGAGTCGCGAGAGGTCAAGATCCTGGGGACACCATCAACCTGGCAGGTTCAAAGGCGGTGCTTTTTACCCAATGGTTGCGTAGCGCTCTACGCTTTTCGCGTCGACTGCCAAGCCGAGGTCGCATATCGTAGGTGAACGTTTGCCCCGGAGGAGTTACTTGATGCCATCCTGTGCCGCATTTCACATCGAATGCTCCAATATAACCACCTGGTACTAACTCAAATGGGCTATGGATGTGGTTGCCATAATCAAACTGCGTACCATTGGGCTGCCAGAAGGATTCAAACCATGAGGGAAAAACGAAATCGGAAACGAGTATACCATCTATTTCGTAACCGAGGTCATCTGCTTCGCAGGTATCACAGGTTTCATACGCGTAGAGCGTTCCTGAGCCTGCGTCGCTCTGCACGAATACTGTAAGGTTGACATCAGGGTCGCCGAGCATTTCGAGTAACTCATGGCTAGCGGTAACGGTCCACTGGTAGCCATATTGTTTATCGGTGCCCGCGAAGACCTTACCAAGTGGGAGACCGGTGGTGGTGAGGTCATGATAACCGAGCGCTCCTGCCTGGTCTGAGTTGTCGAGTATCACGAGCCACCATTGATCAGCGGGAAGTTGCTGGGCTGTGCTGGGTACGAATGTAAGGTCGGCGTCGATGCCCCACGCTGCCGCGAAATCTCGGTGCACTTGCGTTTGTAATGCTGATACGGCTGGTGCCACTTCGTTGTCGGTCAGTACTGTGCTTGCATTAATAATCGCCACGCGAATGTTCGCCATAGGTGTTTTCCCTTTCCTTAGGAAATACTAGGATGATGAATTCATCAGATTTAGGTAGACGTGTGTGCCGCCAATTTTTAGTTGTTAGAGTTCAGAGAGCGATGGAGAGAGTGAATGTTTTTGTCCGACAAAGGTTACGACGGGCCATTGATGGGAAAGGAGTTCAATCAAACCCTTAGCAGGCCCATCGAGTACCAGCGGCACCGCCTCGATGGGTGGAGCGCCAGGAGCACAGGTGCCCATCTGGTCCGTTCCTTACCGGCGCAACCCGTTTTTCGCCGCCCAGGAGGCCATTCTCACGCAGTTGCGCACTGCCCTCACAGTGAACAAAACTGCTGCGTTGACGCAACGGGTGACTCCCCAGGCCATCAGTGGTTTAGGTGGCATCGGTAAGACCCAGATTGCACTCGAATACGCCTATCGCTATGGCCAGGAGTATCAGGCTGTTCTGTGGGCGCAGGCGGACAGCCGTGAGGCGCTAGTCTTAGCTTATTCAAAGCTGGCCAGTCTGCTTGATCTGCCTGAAAAAGATGTGACCGATAAGAGTGTGGTTGTCGAGGCCGTCAAGCAATGGCTCGCTACTCATAACCACTGGTTACTTATCCTGGACAACGCCGATGAGATAGCGCTTGTTGATGACTTTCTGCCAGAAGTAGTGCCAGGACACGTATTGCTCACTACACGCGCCCAGGCGCATGGTACACTTGCCCAGGGGCTGGCTGTTCAGGAGATGAAACCTGTCGAGGGTGCCCTACTGCTATTGCGCAGGGCGAAAGTTCTTGCGGTCGATGCTGCACTTGAGCAGGCACCCGAAGCAGATCGTACGGTGGCGCTCAAACTCGCAAAAGAGTTGGGCGGCCTGCCCCTGGCGCTCGACCAGGCCGGAGCTTTCATAGAAGAGACCGGCTGCGGTATTGCAGGCTACATTCAGCGTTACCAGCGGCAACGAACAACCCTCCTCAAGCGTCGTGGCAAGCTGGTCACGGACCATCCTGAGCCGGTAGCGACCACCTGGTTGCTTTCCTTTACGAAGGTGGAAGAGGTTAATCGTGCGGCGGCTGACCTGTTGCGCTTATGCGCCTTTATGCATCCAGATGCGATTCCTGAAGAACTCTTCGTAGCAGAGGATGTCGAT
>JBKPBA010000328.1:0-5694 GCA_046726675.1 Chloroflexota bacterium | reverse complement strand
TATTGATACAGGCAGTATCGAAGATGTTATCCTGGGTTGCGCAAACCAGGCTGGCGAGGATAACCGTAATGTGGCGCGTATGGCCTTGCTGCTTGCTGGCTTGCCCATGGAAGTTGCTGGTCAGACGATTAACCGGCTTTGTGGTTCTGGCTTGCAGGCTATCAATAGCGCGGCTCAGGCGATACAAACTGGGGCTGGCGATACCTTTGTAGCTGGGGGCGTCGAGAGTATGACTCGCGCGCCATTCGTGCTTGGCAAGGCTGACAGTGCCTTCAGTCGCACTATGAGCCTGCAAGATACTACTCTGGGATGGCGTTTCGTTAATCCTCGCTTGTCTGTGATGCATCATCCGTACAGTATGGGCGAAACAGCAGAGAACGTAGCTGAACGAACGCAGATTAGCCGGGAAGAACAGGATGCATATGCACTCCGAAGTCATCAACGAGCAGTTGCGGCGCAGCAAAATGGTCGGTTTGCAGAAGAAATAGTTCCGGTGCCAATTCCTCAAAAGAAGAGCGAAGTGGTTTTGGTTGCGCTCGATGAACAACCTCGCCATGATACAACGCTCGAGAAACTTGCCGCGCTGAAACCCGTTTTTCGTAAAGAGGGAAGTGTAACGGCGGGCAACTCTTCGGGAATTAACGATGGGGCAGCAGCCCTGGTGCTGATAGCCCGAAGTTGCGCTCAGAAGCTAGGATTGACCCCTCGAGCCCGTATCGTGGCTTCAGCCGTAGCAGGTGTTGATCCGGCATACATGGGATTAGGTCCCATTCCAGCTACACAGAAGGTATTGCAACGCGCTGGACTCAGCATCAGGGATATTGATTTGATCGAACTGAACGAAGCTTTTGCTGTGCAGGTGTTGCAGTGCGTGCGAGAACTGGAGATTGACGAGGAGAAGCTTAACGTCAATGGCGGAGCTATTGCGCTAGGACATCCATTAGGATGCAGCGGCGCACGCCTGGTAGTGACTTTACTACATGAGTTGGAGCGTCGCGGTGGCCGATATGGCCTGGCAACGATGTGCATCGGTGTCGGCCAGGGTATTGCAACAATCATCGAGAGAGTATAGAGGAGCAATACATTATTTTTTGCTATCAGGGAACCGGTATTGGAGAAACGTTCAAAGATGCATAGCTGTTAGATGTATACATACCCGACTGTATAGCTGTGGCAAAGGCGTTTTGGGCGGCAAAAGAAGACTCGATTCTCCAATCTGTTTCTTTGTCTTGATCGAACCAGATGACGGCTTTAATACGGGAAAAATTACGGGGAATCTGGGAGGCGTACGCATCGCTAATCCAGGCTGCTTTATTTCCATCCTGCTCAGTTGATGCCATTTCGCCAATCATCATTGGTTTTGAAGTAATCGCCAGCATTTCATTGTAAGTTTGCTGAAAGAGCGCGGAGAACGATTCCCATGTATGCCAGGCGCCTATGTTTCCCCAGTTATAACCATCCATTGCAATCCAATCGACGTAGGAAGCACCGGGATACAGTTCCGCCAGGGGCGTACTGTTCGAAAAATCGATATTAGGCGACCACACCCAGGTCACATTGGTAACACCCTGGGAGGTGAAGATAGCATGCACATGTCTCCAGGCGAGCACAAACTGCCCCGGTTTATTGCCGTTTACTTGCTCTGACCAGGGATTCCAGTTTCCATTCATCTCGGGCGCAAAACGCAAGAAATATGGATGACCCCATGCTTTGGAGGCTTGAGCCCATTGCACAGCGTAGGCATCGAAGTTTCCGTTGATTTGCTCCCAGGGTGGGATCCCATGGGTCCCAGGTAATGAGTGGGATAGACCCGTGAGCGCGTACCGCATTCATCCAGGCAGGTTGAAAATATTGATAGCCATCTGTCTCTCCCCAGTGTTGATACCACATTACGATGGCAACAGCTTTATGCGCATCAGCTTCGAAAGTAGATACAAGCGACATATCAACTAACGCAACATGCACACCGTAATAAACAGGCGAGGAGGAAGAAATCCCATTTGGCTGGGTCCCGTTTCCCTGAGAAGAAGGCGAAGGCGATGGTTTTGTCGTCGCAAGTGGGGCAGGTGTAAATACTTGCGCAGGTGGCGGGGTGAGCCCGGGCATCAATGTGCTTTTAGGACCTGCTGTTGCAGCATGACCTTCCGGAGATTCAGATCTGGTTGATGCTCGGTTTCCATAGACTGATACAGCAGTAACGAATAAGCAAAACAGAAGCAAAGCAATAAGCGTTCCACATACAAGACTCACCTTTGCCTTGCGTGTTCTTGCTCGATACCATTGCCTGGGAGTACGATGATGTTTGTGGTTTAGAACTTGTTGGGATTTTTCAGTTTGCTGCCGGTCTTCATCAGATGATTGCCGATCCATATTACCCCGTTTCCCTCATTGCATATGATTTCCCCTATGCAGTAGGACGGAGGATTGGGTGTTCAGTAACTGAATTAATATCTCTAAATTACCTCAGGGTACCGCTCAGCTTGCCAGATGCAATTACAGACACTTACCAGCCTCCGCGCCTGAAAGCCCCTGCGCTTGAGCCATGGGAATGAAAGGCGCGTTCCTTTTTGGAGAGGGGTGGAGTCGACATTTCCACTTTTGTTCCGCGCAAAAAGAAGAGAGAGGTAGTTCTTTTGCACACACACAACTGAAGAGTGTACGGGTTCCGTTGCGAAGGACAACGGGTAAAAACACTCCCGTGTTCACCGTTTCGTGTGCCATGCAAGGCATGAGTTGCTTTGAGCCAGGTCTCGCTCATGGGCATGAACCGAACGCTTGGTGTGGGACGACACACCGGTGTCATTCCAGAAGCCCCCGGCTTGGAGCCGTGGGGAGTCGTCACATGACTTCATCCCCACCGGCCGCCGACTTGTACGCCTCCTCCAATTTGGGCACCGTCTCATAATCTTGAATTTCTGATGGTACGATCCAGCGCATCTCGGTGGCCTCCCAGTCCAGGGCAATTGCCTCTGGAGTAAACACCTCGAAAAGAAAGGGATGAATATACCAGTGCCGCCCTATTGAGGCGTCTTCATACTCGACAACTACACCCCGTTTGAGCATACGTATCTGCTCGCCCTGCAAACCTGTCTCTTCACGAATCTCGGTATAAGCCTGTTCATCTGGCGTTACACCTGCTTCAAGGAAACCGCTTATCCCTGCCCAGCGAGCGTTATAGCTACCCACGCGCTGGCTCCTTCGCACAATTAATACACGAGGCTGATCCATATCTGTTCGCAAGAGAAAACAGGTGACAACATGCGTTTGCCGTAATGGCTGCCTGGAACCTGTTCCTGGTTGTTTTTGATTCATTCCGATTGCTCCTAATCATAATAACCGCTACTAAAATCTACTGTTTTGGGCGTTGTCCGGAGTTCTTATAAGCTGTCCGCACAATCGCAACATGGCCTCAGTGGGATAGGACGAGCAAAGCCTCACAGAGCTACACCAACCATTACAGTAGATCCTTCCCGATGTGATCAGGCGGTCTTGCGAGACCAGCGGTGGTAACTGTAGTACCGTATCCGTCCCGCTATACGAGACGGCATTCACAGCTTGGTCAGAGATGCGAGGATGATACTTGCGTTCGGTGATTTGAGCATGTTGAATCAAGGTAGCCCCAAGGCGGGCTATGTTCAACGAGGCGGCATAGTCTCGGGAGCCATTCCATAAGCACGCGGGATTCGAGCAGGCCAGCCAGGCTCCCCAATCATTGACTTGACTTCGATGGGCAGGTGAGCGATAGGTGTTGGCAGGCTCCCCACAACGAGGGCAGGTATGCGACGTGTGACGCGGCTGCTGCCATTCCAGGCGCATACCGATCAGATAGCACTTGTAGCGAAGCACCCGCCACAACTCGCCTCGGATTTGCGAGTTATTCCTCCAATTCCTCCATTTGCCACGGGCGTCGTTGCCTCGCCCGGTGGACTTCATCGACTTGAGTGATTCTCCAGCAATGAGGTCACAGCCCGAAGCGGTAGCGAGTAGGAGCAGCACATTGGCGGCCAGATGTGCTAAATTCTGGTTTCTCGCCTCATACTTGCGCCAACATCGGGCAATTTCTTTGCGCAACATGGCCAGTTTTCTCGTGGCTGATTCGCGTCTGAGATCGCCTTCTGGAAAGCGGTCTCCTCTCGCTTCCAGCGTGGAGACCTTGGCCTTGAGTTGGTCGATTTGCCTCCGGGTGCGGGCCTGCCGCCCATCAAAAGAGCCGGTGTCTAAGAAGAAAGGACGCCCGACCTGATGGCCCTCTACATCGACCACTGTGGCGGTGACCAGCGTACGAATCCCCCAGTCAAAACCGAGAACGAAGCGCATGTCAGACCAAGCAATTGGTTTGGTAACAGGAACTGTCACGATGAAGTCAAGCACGGCATAGCTGGTTCCATCTGGCTCGGTGATTTCCCGCAAACTTGGAGCCAGCGCCTCTCCCTGTTTGAGACGAGCAAGCACAGGCTCAGGCAGAGCCATCCTCATCGTCTTTTCGCGCCAGCTGCGCGCCCACTTTCCTGTCTCATCGGGAAAGCGGAGAGCGAACGTGATCTCTTGGTGATCGAGATCCAGGGACATCCGGTAGGATTGGCCCATGACGGAGCCATCGTCACCTGCATACGGCAGCACGGCTGCTTGCTGGACAGGAACGGCCTGCATCTCTTCATAGGTCTCAGGGAAATACCCATTAGCAAGGTAGAAATTGCAAGCTTGTTCGATCAGGCTTTGGAGTTCAACGGTACTGCCGCCATCGGTGTTCTCCTCGCGCAGACTGGCAAGCGCCTGCTTGATCGCTTTGCGGTTTTTCCCTGCTCGTTTGCTCTCAGTTTTGGGAAGTATCATGCCTTGCGAGAGGATGGGCAAGATGAGCGCATACTGCTTTTTGCGCTCGGCCTGTACACGGAGAATACGGCCTGCCTGTTCTGCTTCGCATCTCCATTGCCGTTCCCCGTGGGGCTGAGGACTGCTGATCAGTTCTCCCACCTGTTTGTAGGCATATGTGTTGGTCCGCTTGCCAAACTCATCAAGCCGATCCCACAGAGCAGTGATGACGGCATTGACGACCTCCCGCGAGACATCCAGCAAGCGGAGCGCATCCGCCTGAGCTTGATCGGGCAGTCTCAGCGCATAGCTTAAGGATTGTTGATCACGGCTTGTGCGCACTTCAAGAGGTCCTTTTGTTTGTGCGAACGAATTCCATACAACCCTCCTTGCGGAGTTTCTACGTTCCCTTCGCTGCTGACTACCAGAGCTTGGGTAGGCTAGTCTCGAGTTCGGTCTTGTAAACCTCCTGATTGCCAGTCATTCGTGCTCACAAGCCCTCTTAGTGGGCAGTTACTTAACTCTATGCTTGACAGCATAGAGACCACTCCTATATAGTATACTTGGCAAATAGCGTGCTTTTGGCGCTAAGCCATAGAGCATACAAATGTGATTATTATACAGTTGCTAAGATATACTCTGGTCCGAACAGACCAAAGGACTTGATCGAACCGAATATATTTTCCCATCTTACGATGGGTGGCCACGAGAGGCCAGCGGTGGCAACCGTAGCACCGCACCTCCACCGCTATACGACGGAGGTTTCTCACCCGTGAGAACGGATGATCCAGGCGTTTCTCAACGCATCAACTAGTACGGATATTCTAACACAATTGTGTCTTTTAGGCAACAGTTAGGTACCCCTTTACACCCTTAAAGGCC
>JBKPBA010000327.1:0-5942 GCA_046726675.1 Chloroflexota bacterium | reverse complement strand
GTCCTAGAGCGTAGTAGAAGCATCCAACCAGGCGTGGCTTGCCGGGTCTGCCTGCAGCTTTCCAGGACTCTTCAGCTAATTGGAAGAATTGTTGAGTTCCCTTTGGATCGCGACCACCAGCGATGAAACCATTTCCCCAATGACCAACCCTTTGTATTGCAGCAGGTGAATAGCCACCAATGAGTATTTCAGGCCCTCCTGATTGAATTGGTGTTGGTCCAATTGGCCTTATATTATCGCTGAACGGCCGTCCAGACCAGATATGCTTTAGAGTTTCTAATTCCTCATCAAACAGCTTCCCCCGTCTTTTGTAAGAAACGGATGCGGCAAGATAATCGTCCTCTCTAGCACCAATGCCCAGGCCAAGAGTAAGCCGTCCACCAGAGAGTGCATCCAGGCTGGCAGCTTGTTTTGCAAGTAGCACATGGTTGCGCAAAGGCGCAAGCAAAACCGTCGTCATTAAGCGAATACGTTGTGTAGCACCTGCAACCGCCGCCAGAGTAATAAGCGCTTCATAGTTGGGAAAAACGAGGCGGTCAAGTATGGCGAGGCTCGAAAAGGGGCCAGTGTCTGCCAGTTTAGCCCAATCTACTATACGTTTTCCCTCTGTACCAGGGATAGTTGCTGGTAAACCAATACCAATTTTCATGAATTACCTCCAATTCGTATTTCTACATGCTATACAAAGTAGAGAGCATTAACATAGTATCACACTTTACTTTGTATAGTATGCAAATCAAAGGTCATTCATTTTGCTAGACTTTTCAAATGTCGAATTGATGCAATACGTTGTTCAGCCAGGACGTCAGCGGCGCGGGAAGTGGGAATGTTTTGTTCTTTAGAGATGGCGATGATGTTTTCCATCGAGTTATATAAGCGAGATACCTGTTCCATCGCACGTTGATGGTTAAAACCACCAGGGTTGAGGCTGTCGAGATTGGATAACAAACCTCCCGCATTAACAATGTAATCTGGCGCATATAAAATACCACGTGCTTGTAGTAAATCGCCGTGGAGGTTATCTCCCAATTGATTATTGGCTGAGCCACAGACGATTTTGCAGCGCAGTTCTGGGATCGTTTGATCATTTAGTACATTTCCCAATGCGCAGGGGCAGTACACATCGACACTAAGACTATGAATCTCTTCAGTAGAGACGATATTGGTATTGTACTTAGCAGCGACAAGCCTGGCTCGTTCTTGATCGATGTCAGCTATGGTCACAATCGCTCCTGATTCTACCAGGTATTTCAGGGCATGCGTTCCAACAGCGCCTACACCTTGCAGAGCAATAGAACGATCTTGCAGTTCGGGACTGCCATAGACCTCTTTGAGACATGCGCGTATACTTTGCACGATGCCGAAAGCTGTGGCTTGCGAGCCATCGCTCGGACCGCCCCATGCTTCAGGAACAGTGACGACATACGGTGTTTCCTGGCGTATCACCAGCATATCTTCCGGGGTGGTACCTACATCGACGCCAGTTAAAAACAAGCCATTGAGCCGGTTGATAAAACGTCCGAGGGCGCGCAACCTTGCTTCGGTTTTGTCACGTTTGGGGTCGCCGATCACGACACACTTACCTCCGCCATAAGAAGCGCCCGCTGCTGCACACTTGTAGGTCATCCCGCGAGCAAGGCGCAGCACATCATTAATTGCTTCGGCTTCGCTTTCATACGGCCACATGCGAATGCCACCAGCGGCAGGACCGAGGGTAGTATCATGAATAGCGATGATGGCTTTGAGTCCAAGCGTCTTCTCCTGGCAGAAAAAGATGTTCTCGTAGTCATGAGTTTCCATGAGGTCAAAAATATAGCTATCCAACTGGTTCTTACCTTCTATTTATCTCAACATTTGACCGGGACGTTCTCGCAAGATGCGCTCAGCTTCTATCACGATCTCTCTGACTATCTCCGCCGCTGGTTTTATCTCGTGGACCATGCCTATGGCATTGCCAGCACGGACTGCAGCTATACGTGCGTTGCCCTCTCTCATCGCTGTCACTACCTGCGCACGCAATTCTTCACGGTAAGCTATCACATCGTCATTCCGTCCATGCCAGGAGGATGTGTAATCATTACGCAATACGCGGTCACCAACGTCGCGCGGAAACGGATATTCAAGGGTCAGATCATAAATCTGGGTCAGTACTGTGTCATCTGTGCCTGCCTCTAGCATGCGATCTTTTTCCCAGTTCTCTCCACCTGACTCCCGGCTGGCATAGAAGCGTGTACCTATCCAGGCGCCCTCAGCGCCAAGCACAAGCACTGCTGCTAGGCCGCGCCCATCAGCGATACCACCGGCTGCGAGTACAGGAAGATCGCCAGCGATACCTAGCACAGCCGTCACCATGGGCAGTGTGCCACTGTAGCCTGTATGGCCACCTGCTTCAGTGCCCTGTGCCACAAGTATGTCAACTCCAGCTTGTGCTGCTACTACTGCTTGCGCCACGGTTTGAACCTGTGCTATCACTTTCACGCCTGATGCATGGGCGGCTGGGATGTATGGAGTAGGGTCTGCGAATGAGTGACTCATTGCCACCACTTGTTCCTCCAGAGCTACTTTTACAAACTCATCCAGCCCAGGAAATGAGGAAATGAAGCCAACGCCAAAAGGCTTGTTTGTGAGTTGGCGGACCTTGCGAATCTGCTCTCTCAGCCATTCTGGGCCGCCGGTTGTCATTCCCCCTATGAGGCCGAAGCCGCCTGCTTCAGAAACGGCAGCCGCAAGGTCGGCAGCTGCTATGCCTCCACTCATAGGAGCGCTGATAATCGGATGTTCGATTCCAAGCATGTCACAAATACGTGTATACAGCATGGTTTAACCTCCTGTGGAATTGTTTCCTGGTTCACAGGCTTAAGCTAAATCTCTCGTAGAACCATTGTAGCATTACTATGCTTGGGATGGTCCATCATCGATGAAAAGTATCGTATACTGAGAAAAAGGAGATCATATCAGCTCATCTATAAATGGAGGAACTTCACATGGACGTGTATCGAGCACTCAATGCAGATGTGCCGCAATTGCTCTTTACAGTATTGCATCAAGCAGGCCCAACGGTTTCGGACGAGGAATTCACACGCACAGTAACCGCTCTGCAAATGGATATTCGCAAACAAGTGCATGAAGTCGGCGAACGATTGCACCAGTGGCTACTGCAGCAGTATAGTCAGCAGGCCGAAGAGACATTACAAAAACTCCAACGTCTGGGTGTTTTATCGGAGCTTGCTGATGTGGGAGAAGTACAGCAGATATTGGAGAGAGACTACAGTCGTCTTGGTAGCCGCGTAGGTTCAGAGACTGTGCTTGGCTTGCAGGGATCTGCTGAAGAGACCTTTAGTGAAGCTATACCCACCGACGCCGACCTGGCGAAGCGCGTCGCAGATGGACGTGAGTATTTAGCCTCGCTTGAATTTAAGCCTGGTCAGGGGCCATTGCACGAAGCATGGCTGCTCTTTCGCGGCTCCATCCATTATGATGTAATGGAGCATATCGTGCGCGATCGGATGGGCATCTACCGAGGCAGTCACGGCGCGCACATAGAAAATATAGCACGAACCTCTTTCGGCACTTACAACCTGATCTACCAACTTGGTGAATCTTTGACCGCTAATCTTGCCAATGATATCGCTTCCCAGGAAGTAACCTTTGCCTTCAGTAAAGGCCCTATCCACTATGGCGATTTCAGGCAGGAAGTTTCTGCTCTGATGGAACATATAGGTGAACAGATAAACTTGATACATGCCTCTTTCTGGCAACGTAAACTAGGATTGGGTACCGGCAAAGAATTTGTGTTACGCTTACGTCTTCCTTCTGGTGAAGAGCCATTGCAAGAAGCGATTAGTGTTATTGCTAGCGCCGGGCGTGTTGGGAAAGAGACAATTGTGAAACGAGGGAAGTTAATGTTGGGTAAAAGGGTGTTGTAAAAGGCTGAGAAATATTGAATCTTGGCTCGTTCATGCTATACTACAGTTGTGCTTGAATTATTTGGTTTGTGAGCACTCATTTTTCAGTCTTTAGAATAGAGGTAGATGATGGCATTAGAAGAACTCCAGGGTGGCCGTTACCACCTTGTGCGCTCACTCGGAAGTGGCGGTATGGGTGAAGTTTATCTTATGCAGGATATGCGCATAAACCGGCAGGTTGCGATCAAGGTTATTCGCTCTGAAGGGACATCCTATCCAGACAGCACTGCAGCAAAAGAGGCAGCTCGCCTTTTCCAACGTGAAGCAAGAGCCATCGCCGCACTTGAGCATCCCAACATTTTGCCTCTCTACGACTTTGGTGAGGAAATCCACGATGGCATGACGATTACCTATATGGTCATGCCATTTTGCGCGGAAGGGTCTCTAGCAAGTTGGCTGAGACAGCGCAATAGCGCTTCCATGCTTTCGCTGCAGGATGTCATGCATCTGGTCGAGGAGGCCGCAGATGCCCTCCAGTATGCACACGATCAGAATGTTATCCACCTGGATGTCAAAGCTTCTAACTTTCTTCTACGTAGCAATAAAAAAAATCCAAATCGCCCCATTCTACTGTTAGCTGATTTTGGAATAGCACGTAGCAGTGTCACGGTTGCCAGTTCCAGTCGCACTATTCGGGGCACTCCCTCCTCTATGGCTCCTGAACAATGGAGCAGCAATCCTGTTCCCGCCACTGACCAGTACGCACTGGCGATCATGACTTACGAAATGCTGGTAGGTCGCGCACCTTTTGTGGGAAGCATGGAACAAGTGATGTACCAGCATTTCTCTATTCAACCCCCCCCACCAGGCACATTCAATCCGCAGTTGTCAACTGCAATTGATTCGGTAATCTTGCGTGCATTGGCGAAGAAACCAGAAGATCGTTTTCCTTCAATTGCCGACTTTGCCCGTGCTTTTGAGCAGGCAATACAGCTATCCCCCAACGTACTTGTCGTTGGAACGCAGCAGTCCAGTGCCAACGATATCCGTGCTACACTGGCTATCAGTCAGGTAGAGGCTCAATCAGGGACCAGTAGAATTATCACTCTCCCAGGGGGTCAGCATGTAAATGTGATAATACCTGCTGGAGTCTCTGATGGTCATCTCATACGCTTACAAGATCACGGCGAGGCAATACCAGTGCTTCTTACCATTGCCATCAAACAGTCTGAGGATTCCCGGCAACCCTCAGATGTAAATAGTGCTAAGCAACTGCCTGCCACGTTGAATGCCAATGTACAGCAGCCATTTGATTCTGTGTCAGGCCACGATTTCCCGACGCTACCCTCTTCGGATCCCGATTTTCAAGCTCCAGAGCGACAGTCGATACCATCGGCTCCAGAAAGTCGGCCTGTCAGCCGTTCCAGGATGGTTGGTATTATATCAGGTCTCATCATACTGGTCATATTGCTTTTGCTTGCTAGTGGGGGTTACATTTTTTATAGTAGCCACCTGGCCAATGTTAATTCTAGCGCTCTTACGCCAAAACATGCTTCGAGCGTTACTGTTACTCTGACAAAAACGCAACAAAATGGCCTCTATATTGCTGGTATGTATAATGGATCTATGACTGATCAAACAACACAACAGACGTCACAAATTTTGGTATCTCTGGTACAAACACAGGGAAATGCTACTCTGGGCGGAACGTTTACCTTCAGTTCTCCTTCTCGGGGTTCTGATCCACTCAATGGGACTGTCGATACTCAAGGCAACTTCTCTTTTACGGTACAGCAACCTGCCGCACAGTTACCGCTCTATTTTCATGGGCAAGTTTACCAGGGTGTCTATCTGAAAGGGAACTTTTGCAGTAGCGCTACGAACTCTTGTAGCACGGATACTGGTTATTTCACTGTTGGACCGAAATTTTAACTGACTGCTCGTGCTTTGCTATCAATTATTCTGACACGTTAGCAGTGATTTTTCCATCATCGCGTAGTATACTGAAAGTATGAAAAAACACTATCACTTCTTGAA
>JBKPBA010000326.1:0-3970 GCA_046726675.1 Chloroflexota bacterium | reverse complement strand
CGTGGGAGCGGCGCTTGAAAGCGCTCCCACAGACCTTACCTGCGCAGATTGCCTGCTCCTGTCCGCCTTGCTTTTGCGCGTAGGATTGGCCATTTGAGTCATTGCGTAGGAAGTTGAGCACTTGCTGGCAATCTATCGATTCCGTCTGCTGCGCCTGAGGCAGAGCCAGAGGACCGTTTGAAGTGAGAATCTGCGTACGACACTGCACCAGTTTATTAGCGTCGAATACACCAGCGCCTACTTCGAAGCGCACCATCAGTACAAGCATGATGCCGATTACAGGCGCTTGTAAGAGCAGAATGAGCAGGTTGCCCCTATCATTTTTGAGTAGTTCCAGATAGCGTCTTGAGAGTAGGACGAATTGCGACCAGGCATTGCCACGCTTGACTCGTTTCAAAGTTTTCTCAGTAACGGGTTGGGACGTTCTCTTTTCCTGTACCTCCACTTGCTGAGCCTGTCCTTCTCTCAGCGGTTCTGCAACATAGCGCTGATAGTCCTGCGATGCCAGGAAACGCTCCTCAGCTTGCTTTGGAATATCTGGCTGATTCTTCGTTGGTTCAAGTGTACTGTAAATTTCGGCAAAATCAGCCTTTTCAAAATAAGCTTTTGCTTCGTTTGGTGGACCAAAATAGGCAAGACGGCCTCCTTGTGCCAGGAAACAAACAAAGTCACAGGCATTTATATTGTTGGTGGCATGCGTTACCAGTATCACGGTACGTCCTCGATCGGCAAGCTGTCGCAAAAGTGTCATCATTTTCCGGTCGAGGCCAGGATCCAGACCAGATGTAGGTTCATCAAGGAAAAAGATACCAGGATTAGCTAATAGTTCGAGCGCAATTGAAACCCGCTTACGTTGACCACCTGAAAGCTTGCTTACTAACAGGTTGCGTCGTTCGGTCATCTCAACATCTTCGAGTACCTCATCTATTCGCCACTTGATCTGTTCTTTTGTAAAGTCACTGGGCAGACGCAATCTGGCTGCATAGTAAAGTGCACGATCCACAGTCAAGTCACGGTGTACAATATCATCCTGAGGCACATAGCCGAGTTGTGTACTGAAAGCAGCCAGGTTATGGTAGTAGTCCACACCGTTATACAATACAGTTCCATTGTGCGCTGGACGGAGACCGTTTAAGGCATCCATAAGCGTTGATTTACCGGCCCCTGATCCGCCTACAAGCGCGACAAACTTACGTGGTGGAATAATCAGTGAAATGTCATTAAGCAGGATAACATTGTTATTACCCACTTTTTTGAGGTGCAACGCGTCGATACGAATATTGTTGCTCTCGTCGTATTGTCTGAGTTCAGTCCCAGTGTATATGAGCCTGTAGGGGCCAATACGAATCTCATCGCCAGTTCGCAATAATTGATCAGTGACACGCTGCCCGTTGACATAGACATGATTCGTGCTGTTGGTATCGATAACACGATAGCCGCCTTCAGCCCTTTCCAACTCGGCATGGTGTGCTGAAACCTGTGGATGATTAAGCACAACTATGTTATCAGGTACACATCCGATTGTAAGCTTGCTGCTAGTCAGTGGTATCGGCTGCATTTCGGATAGTGTTTCCACCGGTATCCCCGCCCCGTCATCGTATGTGAGTGTCACTAACGTTCCATTCTCGTCACCGATACGGAAGATATCGCCGCTAACCAACTGCTTACGGAATTGTTGATCACCCCGAATTCGCTGCCCTTGATACCACACGCCATTAAGTGTTTTCCCGCGCAATGGATGTGGATGCACAAAAAACAGGTTGTTCCCATCGCTCACAATCTGTGCATGCCATGCTGATACCATGGGTCCTGTAATGACAATATCATTCTCGGGTTCACGTCCAATATTAAGCACCTGCTTGTTCAAAATATGGACCTGCCGATCACTATGAATATTACTGCTCACAGTCAATGTGGGCACACCCATTTCCAACATGGGAGCAAGCACTGTACCAGAGGGTGACACATTAGGAGGTATATTGCTCGACAGTTTTGGTAATGGAGATGAAGGCTCCCGCATTTCCCTCAGTGACTGCGGATTAACGGGATGATCTATTGCTGGTGGGGTGAAATGCGATGATGGTGTTGGTTGATTTACAGGTTGCTGGACGAGGAAAACAAAGCTAGTATTTTCTCCAAGACTCACTACATTATTATGCTGAAGTATCCCTTGTTGTATTCGCTGTTGGTTGATAGTAATGTAACTGGTTTGCGAGAGATTTTCGATACTCCACGAGCCATTTAACAAGCGAATACCCGCATGCCGTCTGGAAACCCTGGGATCAAATATAACAATATCATTTTGTGCATCTCGCCCAATTATAGTCACTGGTTTCTGGATAGAAATAGTTTTTTCTGCCAGTGGGCCACTAAGAAACCGTATCGCAATCCCATTGATATGCTTCTGTTCTGCTTCCAAATGAGTACACCTCACAAAACGATTTTGAAATAAGCCAGGCGCTATTCTAAAGCAAGCGCCCTAAATATACAAATCATATTATCGCATATTCTTCCTTTATTGACGAGATTGTTTGGGCACAAATTTTCAAGTGCCTTGCTTTTTGATCCAAATATTTCAATTTGTGCGTAACCCTAAATATGCTATACTTACATTCATCACAGATATTGCTTGCATATTTCATTACGCTTCCTGGAGAGTGTTATCATGCCTGTCTCTGTAACCAATTCCAAACTGATCTATGAAGCTTTGAAAGCGTGTGATGTCAAAATAATGTCTGCCCTCCCCGAAACCTGGCTTGTCCACCTGATCCGCATGGCAGATGAAGATCCGAATATGACACTTGTGCGCCTGGCCAAGGAGGAGGAGGGTATAGGTATTTCGGCAGGAGCCCATCTAGCAGGTGTCAATTCCGCAATGCTAATGCAAAACCATGGCTTCCTGGCAGCGATTAACCCCATTGTCTCATTGGCATTGCTTTACAAAATTCCTCTATTAATGCTTATCAGTTATCGCGGGCACATGGGCGAAAAAGATCCCTGGCAGACCCAAGGTGGACTTGCAACCGAGTCAATCCTGCGCGCCTTGAATATTCCAACCTGGCACCTGACCAACTCAAACGATGTTTATCGCCGCCTCAAAGATGCGCAAACATTAGCTTACGCTTCGCTGCACCCGGTCGCCGTCTTACTAACGCGTGAGTTAATGTGGGAGGACTGAGTATGTTACGTTCAGATGCGTTACAGGCTATTTACCCCGAATTGGAAGATCGTATCGTTGTCACTATCATGGGTGCTGTTGCTGCCGAGTTATATTCGCTCGGGCATCGCCCCAACTTCTTCTACCTCGAACATGCGATGGGACTCGCCTCGTCGATGGGTCTTGGGATTGCTCTTTCGATGCCAGAACACCAGGTTATCGTCCTCGATGGTGATGGCTCGCTACTCATGAACCTTGGAACGTTGAGCACATTGGCTCGTTACAAGCCGAGCAATCTGCTGCACATCGTCTTCGATAACGAAAGCCTGCTCTCTGTTGGTGGTTTTCCAACCGCAACATCCAGCGGAACCGATTTAGCAGGTATCGCCAGAGCCTCAGGAGTGCCGAGTGTGATGGAATCTGATACGATTGAGTCTCTCAAAGAGAGTGTGTCCGAGGCGCTTAAAAGCAACACACTGACGACGATTGTCTCAAAAGTCGAGGCAGTTAGCCCAAAATCGTTTCACATGGATTTGACACTACTTGAGAATCGCTTCCAGTTCTGGCGTTGCTTACAAATGATGCGAAAACAGCCCAAGGTTTAAATCACAGAAAGGAATGAACGATGACAAATATTTTGCAGCAGTTGCTCGATGAACTGAATTCTGGTCGTTTAAGGGTAGTTGACCTGACTTCGCCACTTGAACCAGCTACCCCTGTGATCGACCTTCCTCCTATATTTGCTCCCTCGCCTGGTGTAACGCTTGCCGAGATTTCGCGCTACGATAGTCGTGGACCCGCCTGGTATTGGAA
>JBKPBA010000325.1:0-3410 GCA_046726675.1 Chloroflexota bacterium | reverse complement strand
GTCGGAGAGTCCCTGCCAGACCTATTGCGAACGGGAGGGCTGGGTTTTGAATGATCTCTCTGGACGGTATGTGTATGTTGGCGACACGGGAAATGTCGTGTCTACCACCACGCTGAGCGTGGTGACGACCCTTACGGCCAGATCTCTAATGGGAATGGCATCTACAATGCGGTGCTCGGCTCGACTGCTACTGATGCTGAAGTCCTGTTCAGTGGATCAATGAGTAGCTACAGTAATACGAATCTAGGCCCGGTCCTGCGCTGGAGCAATACCAATAACTGGTATAAGGCGCATATCAACGGTACTACACTGGTTGTCCAGAAGAAAGTCAATGGGGCTACCACCATTATTGGGTCAGCGTCCTTTGCAGCGGCGGCAGGAACTTCCTATACCCTGCGCTTCCTGGTGGTTGGCACCACCTTGTACGCCAAGGTCTGGCAAACAGGGACAACTGAGCCAACCAACTGGATGATTATGGTGACTGATACCTCGCTCTCATCTGGCTTCTGCGGCCTGCGCAATTAAGCATGTATCTTATGGGGCCAGCCACTATTGCGGCAAATGGGAAAGCGATGTACCACCTTGCGCAGAGATTTCTTAACACATGCACATACAAGAAACAGAGCAGGGCGCGGTTTAACACGCCCTTAGATTGTTATCCTTCTCAGACTTGGGTCTCCACCTCTGTATCGGCCTTGTGACCATTAGACAGGTGCGCTCCTTCAGCCGCATTGATCACAGGTAAGTTGCGCAGTTTGGCGGATTTGCCATGATTGCTGGATGAAAGCGCCGCTGTAACAGTCCCCTTGGCCACCGTCAGTCCAACATTCGTCAGCGTTGGTGTGTGGCAGAGCATGTTGGTATAGGAGGCATTGGCCAACGGGCAATAGCACTCGCCAGCCTTAATGCTGCGGCGAAGTTCATCAGCCTTGACCGTGCTCCAGGTCGCGCGAAAATCGTAGTTGTGCTCGCGCAGGTTCCCCACCGACTCCGCCCGGATGCAGCACGTCCACACATCGCCATTGGGGGCAATCTGGGCAGAAGCGATACCGGCAAGGCAGGGGATCACCTGGCGCTTCTCGACCAGCGTGCGCTTGACAATATCATAGTACCGGTCACGAAACGCCTGGGTGATGCGCGAAACACCACTAAACTCGGCTTTCCGAATACCCTCTTGCAAGCGTTCGATCACCGGCTGGTACTTCTGGATCGGTGGCGTGATGCCCATGCCCACCGTGTCTAGCTCAACACGCTCTTCCGCAATCTCGCTGATGTACGAGTCAGGCTTGAGCTCATCGCGCACGAAGGCATAGATGTGCTCGAACTCGTCGATATTGAAGGTGGAGATCACCGTATGCACGCCCAGGGTGAAATTCTTGTAGCGTCCTTTCAAGGCTTTCAGGCCGGCATAGGTGCGCATGGCACGTTCGAAATTGCCCTTGACGCCGCGCACGATGTCATGTTTTTCACCCACCCCATCTAAGGACAGGTTGACAATCACATCGCTTGTCGGAGCTGCTTGCAAGACGCGCTCGATGCGTTCGGGGATAATCTTATCTTGAATGCCATTGGTGGGAATATTGATGATGCCTGGGCGGCAATGGCGATAGGCAGCTTCGACCATTTCGGGCAGGTCTTTGCGCAAGGTGGGTTCGCCCCCACTAAAGGTGAACCAGTAGGCATCCCTGCCAATGGACGCAAAGGTCTTATCATACTCTTCAAGTGTAAAGTCATCGTTAGGCCGCTGCCACACATTACAGGTTTTACAGCGCGAGTTACAGCGATAACTGACGCTAATCGTGAGGTTCATTGGAAGAGCAAAGGGCCTGCCAAGGGCATATGACGCCTGCAACTTCGCAATTTTCGGTAGAACTTCAAGCATGTCTCTTTTCCTCTCTTTCAACAACATGTAGCACGCAGTCCCCGGACTTGAGCCCTGGGGAGGAAGTGCTACCAGCAGCGTTCTCCATTTCCGGTTTTCCTGCGAGCAAAGCCGCAGCACCCGTAACCGGCACTCTCATCAAACAATCCTCCACCTTCTGGATGCGTTATCCAAATACTGCTGCTTGTAGTACCATGCGGCTGTCAGCTTCATACCCTCTTCCAGTGCGACTGTAGGCGCGTAGCCCAGCTCGGCTGTGGCCCGGCTGATATCGTAGAGGCGGCTATGCGTCAGAAATTGGACGCGGCTGCGCGTGAGTGGAGCACGCTCACCTTTCATGCCTGGTATGAGGGCAAAGAGATCCGAGGCGAGATTGGCGAGCCAGAGCGGCATGCTGCCTGCTGGCAGTTCCCTGCCCAGTGCATGCGCGATGGCGCTCGCCAGCTCGCGCACGGTCACGGGAAGCTCTCCGGCAATGTTATAGCTGCGACCAGCTGCCTGGGAGCGTTCGGCACACAGTAGCAGAGCCGCTACCAGGTCGTCTATGTACACCGGGTGCAGGAAGGCTTTTCCGCCAGCAATGACGCGAAACAGGCCCTTTTTAATCGACACAAAGAGGCCCAGCAGGTGCAGGTCGCCTGGTCCATAGACCAGCCCGGGCCGGACCACAGTTACTGGTAGACCTTGTTCCTGATAAGCTTGGAGTGCGAGCTGTTCCCCCTCCAGTTTGGTGGCTTCGTACGGATTGGTCGGAGCAAAAGATGCATCCTCAGCGGCGGGCGTCTCACCCGTGACACCATAGACGCCGGTGGTGCTGACATGCACGATGCGCCGTAACTGTGTTTGTCCCTGGCACGCACTCAGCAGGACGCGCGTGCCTTCCACGTGCGTCTGCCGATACAGTGCTGCCGGGATGCTGGGATGATACAAATGCCCCGCGAGATGGTAGATCGTGGTTGCACCATCAACTGCCCGTTGGACTTGCCCCGCATCGGTGATCTCTCCTGGACTGATCGTGACGGCATCACCGAAGCGCTGGCGTGCTTTGTGTTCGTCCCGTGCGAGGATACGCACCGCTTGCTGCCGGTTGAGCAGTGCGGTCACCAGCGCGCTGCCCAGGAAGCCGGTAGCGCCTGTTACTACTGCCGTCATGATCCCCTCCTCGTTCCTGAATAGCCCTTGACGCTGATAGCATTCTCCGGGCAGGCCTCGTAACAGAGCAGGCACCGCTGGCAGGTCTGAGCGTTCACTTGCAGCGTTTTTAGATCAATTACCCCCGGCAAAGGGCAGGTTTCAACACAGATGCCACAGCGCGTACAGCTCGCTTCGTTTATCTGTGGTCGGGTGCCGACTAATCCTGTGCTGTACAGCGTGGTGCAGAAATGCTTGCCACGCTCGGCCATCCAGCTATAGGGATAATCCAGGGGGTACATCAGCCAGAAGATGAAGCGGTAGAGCGCCTTCTGCTTTGGGAGGCGAAACTGCTTGATCACGCCAACGTCTTCGCCAAGCAGGGTCCAAGAGGGTT
>JBKPBA010000324.1:0-4021 GCA_046726675.1 Chloroflexota bacterium | reverse complement strand
ACGGCATACGAGATACTAGCCGTGGTCTCGTGGGCTCGGAGATGTGTATAAGAGACAGGTGTAGAGTTCCACCTCCAATACAGGTTTGTGTCCAATGTTGGTCAAGTGGTTCGATGAAATTGTCAAAAATCATTGCGGCTTTGGCGGTAGTAGATATGATTGCTAACGCTTACCTCTGGCCTCGCGATAGAGCGTTGCAGTAAGAACTCCAATCACAACTACAACTAATAAAAATCCTGTAGCAGCACGTAACGGTGCCAAAGATGGCTTCTTCGTCATGGAGAGCTTTGAGCCCGCTATAGCGAAGTATGGCTTTTTTGAGCCATTTCAAGCCGAATAGAATCAGGATGATGCCAACCACTAGACGAAAATCATTGATGGGAACCCATTTGACGAGTGCGACGCCAAGAGTGGCAATAATAACCGCGAGAGTTGCGGCAGCCGCAAACGCTCCAAGAAGTGAACTTCGCCAATTGATTGTTATGCCAACAACCAGTACAATCGTAAACGCTTCTACGAATTCAACTGCGGAAGCGAGAAATGCAGCGGTAGCGATAGCCCATTGCATGCTACTGTTCTCCTAACCGGGTTTGTAGGTGGACCAGATAATAGTATATGAAATCGCAAGTGCGACACTTTTCTTCATTGTAGCATAGAGCCGCACTTTCGGTTACATTCTTTTGAGGTATTCAAGCGGATCAATTACATCTTGTGAGCAATAATCTGGAGCCAGTTTCGTGGAACCTCTTTCAAGCCCAGTTCTTCGCCAGCCTGGTAGGCTGAGATTCCAAGCGCCTCTGCTCCAAGCGCTAATGGGATTCCTGGCAGCGCGCCCTCAATAAAGAGCCAGTATTGTCCTATATCTCTGTAAGAATCCATTGTCATCATTGCCTGTTCCTCGGTAGCATCAATACGGGGGAAGCCTCCCTCTTTGAGGAGGTAAATATATCCTTCCCGATCAAGCTGCTGCATGGCCATTGCTTTTGACTCGCGTGATAAATGCACTTCTGGGTGCTCTCTGCGTAGCCAGCCAACCGCGCGTCGTGTCCATAGACGATAGAAACGTTCGGTTCCCTCAACGTAGGTTCCATTGTAAAAGGCGCTGTTACACGCAAATATGCCATTGGGAGCAAGAATACTGGAAATAAGTTTGAACGCAGAGAGATTATCAGGAAGGAGGTGAATGGCATTACAGAAAAATACTGCGTCTACATTCTGAACGATTGTGGGAAGATCTGAAGTCTCACCCTGGATGAAATTGGCTTTCAGCTCTATTCCCCTCGCATGTAACTCTTCCATACCCTTCTGTGCCCGGCGCAGGGCCTCTGCTGAAGGGTCAATGCCGATGATGTAGGCCTGGCGTTCCTGGCTTGTCAGCTCTTCAGCAATTAGTCGTGTGACGGCTCCGGTCCCACAGGCCATATCGACAATGGTCAATTGAGTATTTGGGGGGGGTGTAGAAATAGAGGTGAGCGCATGTCGAACAAGTGAGCGGTTAATCTCAGTGTAAAACTTGTGTGACGCAAATGCTTCAAAGGAAAATTTGTTAGTTTCTTCTGTTTCGATCAAGCTCATAGGTGCAGTTCTCCTTCATTAAGATCACCAATGTTACTGATTTAGAGAAGAACTGCTCCCACATTGTTTCATTTTGTCTTCTTTAGATGCGCATCGCCATACCACCATCAACACAAAGAATCTGACCTGTGATATAGGCTGCTTCCGGTGAGCAGAAGAAGTTGATGGCTGCTGCGATCTCTTCAGGATCCCCAAAACGGCCAACAGGAGTATTATCAAGCAAATATTTACGTTGTTGCTCGGTAAGAGTTGAAGTGAGTTCTGTGGGGATAAAGCCAGGGGCAATTGCGTTAGCTGTGATGTTGCGGCTGGCCATTTCCCTGGCGGTACTAAGAGTTAAAGCGAGAATGGCGGCTTTCGAAGCAGCGTAATTTGCCTGTCCTGCAGTGCCTAGTAATGCGGCTGGTGAAGAAACATTTACTATGCGACCCCAACGAGATCTCATCATGTTACGCAATGCAGCCTTTGTGCAAAGGAATGTTGAGCGCAAATTAGTATCAACAACATACTCAAAGTCGGCGAGAGACATTTGGAGAATGAGCTTATCACGCGTTGTGCCCGCATTATTTACCAGGATTGTGATAGGGCCGAGGGACTCATTAGCCCTGGTGAAAAGGTGTGTGACATCTTCTTCCTGGCTTACATCAGCCTGGATTGTAATGCAGCGCCTTCCCATTTCTTCAATAGTAGCTTTTACCTCTTCTGCTGCACTGACTTTGTTACGGTAATTAATGACAATGTCGGCTCCTGATTGCGCAAGACGTAAGGCCGTTGCTCTACCAATACCCTGACTGCTACCCGTTACTAATGCAATTTTACCTGTGAGTGGCAAATGTTGTTCTGTCATACTCTTCCTCTTTGCCTTTACTTTCTGCCCAACCGCCTTTCCAATGCTGGTAGTATAGCACACAAGAGGTAGCACAGAGATGCTTTTGTCGTTAATATGATGAGTTTTTCGAACCTACTTAATTTGCCTTTACTTGCGCTTTGCCATTGTACCTGAGATTTGAATGGCTGAGTCAAATTCTATAGACGTGGGGTCGGACGATGGCTTCATCTCACAGAGATGAACATGTGCAAAGCGCGGAAGAGTTGTATCATATTCAAAGTCGATTTGTGTATCGTGGTTATAAATAGCTGAGTTGATTTGCTCTGAAGTCAGATTGCGCGCACCAAGTAAATTAGCTCCGTTAAGGATGGCGCCATTCAAATCTGCAACGAGCATATTAGCATCAATCAATATGGCATCACGTAAATCAGCTCCTGTCAGGTTAGCGCCAGCAAGGTTAGCGCCAGCAAGGTTAGCGCGGTTGAGACTCGCTCCGGCAAGATCAGCCATATAGAAATTAGCATTTTCCAGTTGTGCTTCGCGAAAATCTGCCAGTTGGAGATAGCGATGGGAAAGGTCTCGTTCGCACAGATCCGCTCTAAAAAATGAAAGGGGTTGTGAATGTGGACTATATGGACCTGTTTGTTCCGATTTAGTATACTCATTCGATGGAACTGGTACGTCCTCTATGTGAGGAAGGGAAGCAAGTTTCTGTTCCAATGTCAACTTTGCTAATCGCTGTGCATCATTGAGTTCCCACATTTGCCATGCTTCTTGAAGCTGTTGTACTTGCCTGGAAAGGGCCTGTTCCAGTTCAAAAGCCTGTTTCCTTTGTTTTACTTCCCAGACATTTTGGTGAGCTTCCTGTGCGTGTTGCCATGCTTCATGCTCTAATCCAGTATTGCGTAAAATACGAGATTGTATCTTACAAGCTACCAAGACTCCTATTGTGGCAGCCACCAGGCTAATTATTCCCGCAGTTATAAATACTATCACCATGGTGCGTTTCCCCTTGTCCGCAGCTTTTCTATTGACTCTTTTTAAGAATAGGTTTGGACTGTAGATATTTTTTTCTTGAAAACACAGAATGTGTAACTTGATTATACACACATATTAGTAGCTCAAGGCAAGTTTACATTGATCTAATTCGTAAGACGGGAAGCGATTGTGAAAGTAACAATCGAAGTGTCTGCTCTCCTGCAATGTGACAAAAATATAGACGTTGAGACTGAGAGAGCATATAATAGAGTTATCATTGTTATGATCGAAGCTTATCAGATAGGCTTGCGCTTTGATTTGAACTGAATTGTCTTGGTCAGTTATTGATCTAAAGGTAATGAAATATATGCCCCAATATACATATCCATCGCCAACATCGTTTTTGCTTGATGAAGAGAAAAGGCAGCTTACTTTGACCTGGACTGATGAGCATGAAAGTGTTCATAGTTGGGAAGCACTTCGTTGGGCCTGTCCATGTGCCTGGTGCTCAGGTGAAGGAGGGCAGCCAGGCATGTTGCAGAATAAACAAAGTTTAAGTGTTGAAGAGTCAACACTGATTGATGTACAACCTGTAGGTCGCTACGGTTTGACACCTATCTGGGAGGATGGACATAAAAC
>JBKPBA010000323.1:0-8417 GCA_046726675.1 Chloroflexota bacterium | reverse complement strand
TCGGCCTCCAGAGCCACCCGCAGGAAGTAGTTGGCATGCCGCTCTTGCACGGCAGCCGCCTCTCCGCTTGCCACCAGTTGCTCCTGGGTGTACTCGTGGATCGTCTCCAACATGGTGAAGCGCGGCTCCCCGCCCACACCCTGCTGCGGTTGCACCAGGCTCTTGTCCAGCAACTGAGCCAGCTGTTCCAGGATCGCTCCATTGTCGTCCTCCGAGGAGGACGCGGTCGAGGCAGCGTCCAAGACGCAGACGGCCTCCACCGCCTCCAGCGTGAAGCCACCGACGAAGACCGCGAGGCGCCGGAACAGGACCTTGTCGCTCTCGTCAAGCAGGTCGTAGCTCCAGGCAATCGTGTTGCGTAACGTCTGCTGGCGCTCGGGCACGTCTCGCGCCCCATGCACGAGCAGCGGGAGTCGGTGCTCGAGGCGCGCCAGGAGGGCCGCTGGTGGGAGCACATTGCTGCGAGCGGCGGCGAGTTCGAGGGCCAGCGGCAGGCCGTCCAGGCGGCGGCAGATCTCGGCAATGGACGACGCATTGTCAGCCGTGAGCGCGAAATCGGGTTGCACCTCGCGCACACGCTCGACGAAGAGCGCGACCGCTGGAACCTGCGAGAGGCGGTCGAGGTCGGGGAGGGGCGAAGCCGCTGGCAGGGCAAGCGGCAAGACAGGAACCACCCGCTCGTCGCGTACCCGCAGGGGCTCGCGACTCGTCACGAGCAATGTGAGCCGTGGGGCGGCGTCGAGCAGCCGGGTCGCCAGGGGGGCGGCGGAAAGCAGTTGCTCGGTGTTGTCCAGCAGCAGGAGGAGCTGTCTGGGCCGCAGATATTCCAGCAGGCGCTCACCGATCGCTTGGCCGTCCGCCTCGGACACTCCGAGCGCCCGGGCCACGGTCAGCTCCACGAGTTCTGGGTCTTTGAGCGAAGCTAGCGAGACGAAGGCAACACCATCGGCGAACCGGGAGGCGAGATCGGCGGCCACCTGGATGGCCAGCCGCGTCTTGCCGACGCCTCCCGTTCCGGTAAGGGTCACCAGACCCACGTCTTCACGCTGTAGCAAGGCTCGCACCTGGGCCAGCTCGTGCTCGCGATCGATGAGCCGGCTGCGCGGCAAGGGCAGGGGAGCCAGCCGAGAGCCAGCCGGGGTCTCTGGCGGGGACGCGAAGCGCTCGGTCAAGAGCAGGGCCAGGTCGTTAGCGATCCGCTCGCGTAACTCTTCAGGTGTAGCAAACTTCTGGTAAGAAGCAATCTCCTCCGCGCGGATGCGGTCGAGCAGGGCCTGTAAGCGCGGCTCACGCTCGGGAGCGGGTGTCTTCATGTAGATCAGCTTTGGTTTCCCAGTGGAGAGCTGGTACTCGTCCTCCAGTCCGGAGACCTGCATGGAGGGCGCGACCCAGCCATACCGTTGCCAGTAGAGGCCGATGAAGATATCGCTCTGGCCCAGGTAGGCCCGGTACAGCTCGCGTGGTGGGTAGGGACGTGCACCCGACTCGAAGAGCACGGGCGTCAGGCGCAGTTGACTGATAGCCTCCCGCGCCGCTGCTCGCTCGGGAGCCAACTCGTCCAGGGTCGAGCTGACAAAGACGCGCACACGCTGGTCTGGCGTGTGGATCACCAGGGAGGCGTCGGTCGCCGCTGCCAGTCTGTTGCCTGTATTCAATGGATGGGATGTATTCATGAGCCATCACCCGACCTACGGAGCTTAGGACTGCAATGAGATGCTCGAGACCGTGCTGGTTTCCAGGCTGCCGACGAGCATGTCAGGGCATCAGCTTGCCTGGTTGCTAGTTATTTTAGATCACCACAGCTGTCGAACAACCTCTATTCTATCACACAAGCGACCACCACCTAACGGGTCCGAGAACCCAAAATCCTTCTTTCCCAGCTACAACGAGCGCAGGCGAGCCCAGAAGTCGAGCTGGTGCGAAGCCGCCACATCGACACCTTAGATTCCACCCGTTCCTGTTGCTCGTTCTCCCTCGCCCAATTCTTCCGTTTTCTTTTCGTTCTCTGAGATCCGCCGACGAAATGTACAAACGTTTTGGCCCTAATCAGTATTCGCCTCGGTTGCTCCTAGACCATAGCGCTCGTCTGGCCAGGCAAAGAACAGCTCCTGCTCAGGCAGCGCCTCCTGGACGTTCCATCCCAGCAAGACCTGCAGCTGCCAGCGCAGCCAGCGCTCAAACGGACGCTGTGAGCCCGCCAACTCCAGCAGGGCCTGGTGCAGCTGCTTTGCGTACAGTCTCGCAGGAGTTCGACGCGCCGCAGTTGCACCAACCAGACCTGCACACGGCTGGTCACTGGTTGCCGACAGGACGCTTCAAACTGTTTTCGGCTCGCTCACTCTACTGCTATCGGTCACATTTTGATTGGCTGGCAGTCCTGAGAGTGAACTTGGGGCATTTAAATTGGCCCCCTCATCAACCCCGATTCCTAGCCGGAGAATCAGTTCGCCACCAAGCCAGCCTGTTATTCCCAAAAAGGCAGCGCCAAGAAAAGAAAACACATACGCGATGATGGGTGGGTTTCCCGTCGCACTTAAGCGAATCAACCAGCTCACAATGAACAGCATGAGAATCAGGTAGTTGCCAGCGCCATGCCACAAGCCTACCGATTTGGCGCGCGTGCCTGATGGTATTGCTAACCAATCAATTGTACCGACAATTGCGGCCATAAACCCGCTTATCACTCCAGCGGCTATCATCCAAAAGGCGATACCTGACCAGTAGCCATTCCCAGTGATCCAATGGATGATATCGAAGACTGCTGATGTTATCAGTAGCCCGAGTGGGAAATTGACAAGCAGGGGGTGAATTGGATGCCCCAGAGATTTGACTTTGCTTTCCATATCAGTCTCCTTACTGTTAGTTTTTAGGGACTTAGTATCTCAATCTTGGTACCTGATGTAAGTAGGTATCAGCACGCACCTGCTTGAGCAGGAAGTCAGCGATATCGGCACATGAAATCTTCGCTCTCGGGCCCATTGGGAGCGGAGCACCGACTTTATAGTCTCCCTTCCCTGGACCATCGGTCAACCTGGCAGGACGCACGATGATCCAGTCGAGTTCACGCTGCCGGATCTCTTGCTCCTGCAGCACTTTGTCTGCAAACATGGCTTTCTGTTTTGGAAAGAACGGCAAGAAGATCGGTAAGTACGGGACTTCCCACCATTCGCCATCCAACGCTGCAACCACGGAGCCTGACTGGCAAATGAAGCGTTTCACCCCTCGTTTCTGCATGGCCGCAATGATATGTGCTATGCATTCAGAGCAAACCGGTGTGGTAACGCCGGGCCTCACGCCTAGTACGTTGATCACGACATCCTGGCCAGCTATCGCTTCCTCGACCTGGGCCAAATTGAAGATGTCCCCTTGAACCAGCGTGAACTTGGGATGGTGTCTGGTGAGTGCAGCAGTCTGTCGATCAAACGCAGTCGCTTCCTGTCCCTGCGCCAAGGCGCGCTCAACCAGCAGACGACCAGTAGCGCCTGCGGCCCCGAAAATCACGATGTTCATCATGCTCATCTCCTTTGGAGAAAGCCGCGCTCACTTATTTCCGACCCATACCTGCCGCTTCTAACTCAGCTATTTCAATCTGCTCCTTCGCTTGATACACAGTTTGTGTCGAGGGAACAGTCGTCGATTCAGGGACAGGTGTTGCTATCGTTCCAGGCTCAGGCAAAATTTCAGATGGAAGTGCAGACTCTGGAACAGGAGTCGAGACGTCCTGGCTTGTGCCTTCAGCTTCTGCCAGCGCAACTAGCATGTAGAGCGCCCCAAAGAAACCTGCGAACAGTCCACCGGCCTGAATCCAGGCGCCAGCAGCGTAACCTGGTACAATCAAAGCTATTCCGGCCAGGAAAATGTACGTGATACCCGTGACGATCGCCAGCCTCTTCCACCCGGGCCGCTTTGTGGACGCCAGGACACCAGCCAAGATAAGCAGTACATAGAGTAAGGCTGAACCAATCCAATGGAACTGCAATGCATGTGCATCATGCTCAGCCATCCCGATGATCTGATAGCGAATTTCTTGCTGAATTATAGGGTCCAGAATCACAGCGAACAGTACTGTGATCGCCAGTAACGCCGCGCTTATACGTCTCTTACGTGAGAAACTCAAGAGAGCACGGGGCTTAGGATAGGCCAGCACAAGCAGTCCTGCCAGTAGCAATAATCCAACAAGCCTGATATCGAAAGGTGTGAGTCCGACGGCCAAGATGATTACACTCATTACGATGAACTGCGCCAGGAGAGGTTTTTCCTCCGCTTTCCGCACCAGCCCGAACATTACGCCACCTAATAGGATTGCCGATAAAGCTGTCAACTCGGCGATATGCCAGAGGTGGATTGCGTCGGGAGGGTTTCTCAATATCCATGCAGGGATAAATTCAAAAGTTCCTGCAACTAGCAAGACGATTGAGAGTAACACGGTGAGAAATGTGAAGACTCTCGGGCGCCAATTATTCCAGTTACACCGATGTATTTCAATTGTAATCATGATGTCTGTTCCTTCTAGCTAAGATAACTTCGTAGTTGGCCTGTCGGTGTTTTTCCGCTCCACAGGGTCTTGAGCATGTGTATAATCACTGCTTGCCGCGCATCTGTGTACAGATTTTCTTCAAGGACAGCGCCACCAGCAGTTGAGATTTTCAGTTCAGTGATTCCTTGAAGAAGTGTCCAATCTGCTTCAGCCTGCCAGAGCGGTGTGGGCGCAAGTCTGGGCAGGGAGCCAGCTAATTCGTATAAGCGGCTCTTCTGGCTGCTTGAACCTGCATTCAGAACGAGTATTTTCATCAGATTGAGCTCCACTGCCAGTTGGAGATCTCCTCCGGATCGACGCCGTTCTCTTGAATGAAGCGGCGGAAATCGACGAGGAGATACTCATAGTGATGGACGCGTTCGCTTGCCCGCGCGGCCACGCGTGGATTGCGAGCTGCTGCGAGCCGGATGGCCTGCATCACCAGGTGGTACCGGCTGGTCCCGTTGCGTACGTTCATGTCAAAGGGCGTCGTGGTCGTGCCCTCCTCCTGGTAGCCATGGATGTGGAAGCGTTGCGTATGCTGACGCCCGAAGAGCAACTGCTTCACCGCTGAGGGGTACCCATGAAAGTTGACAATCACAGGTGCATCCCTCGTGAAAAGGGCTTCAAACATTTCGTCATCCAGGCCGTGGGGATGAGCTGTTTCTTTCTCCAGTATGAGCAGGTCGGTGACATTGACCACACGAACTCGTAGCTCGGGCATCTCATTGCGCAAGATGTGAGCTGCTGCCATCACCTCCAGCGTCGGGTTATCGCCAATGCCTACCAGCACGACATCCGGGTTCGTGCCATCATCTATGCTGGCCCATTGCCATACCGAAGCGCCAGCCCGGCAGTGTGCGATGGCATCTTCCATAGAGAGCCATTGGGGCATGGGAGGCTTGTTCGCAATGATCAGGTTAACGTATTCCAGGCTGTGCAAGCAGTGATCTACCGTACTCAGCAAGCAGTTGGCATCTGGCGGTAGGTAGACGCGCGAGACCCGGGCTTTTCTGTTCAAGATGTCATTGATGAACCCTGGGCTTTGGTGCGAGAAGCCATTGTGTTCCTGCCGCCACAAGGTTGAGGTTTCCAGGTAGTTCAGCGAGGCGACGGGCAAGCGCCAGGGTATTTCTTGTGACATCTTCAGGAACTTGGAGTACTGGTCCATCATCGAGACGATGATGTTCAGAAAGGCCTCATAGGAGGGGAAGAGGCCATACCGACCGGTGAGGAGATAGCCCTGCAGCCACCCCTGGAGGGTATGCTCACTGAGGATTTCCAGCACACGTCCATCGTGCGACGTGATCTTTGCGTTGTGAGGCGGAACAGGCCACTGGTAGTCGCGCTTCGTCACGTCGAGCACCGCGGTCAGTTTGTTGGATTCCAGCTCGTCGGGGCTGAAGATGCGGAAGGTCTGTGGATTACGCTGGACGACCTCCTCCAGGTATGTGGCGAGCTGCTCCGGGCCACTGATCAGGCTGCCTTTTGCCGGTCCCGTCTTGTTTTGGGCCACTTGCTCAATGGGGACTGCATACGTAAAGATGTCGGGAAGATCGAGGTCTCGCCGTATGCGTCCACCAAAGGTGTGAGGGTTACTCCCCATGCGCCGGTGCCTCTTTGGACACTGATCGAGAATATCTAGCCTGGGACGGCCATGCTCATCGAACAGCTCCTCGATGTGATAGGAACGCAGCCAGCCCGAAAGCCTGCGCAGGTGTTCAGGATTCGTCTTCGGATCAGGAATCGGCACCTGATGGGAACGGTAAGAGCCCTCGATAGGCTCTCCATCCATTTCCTTCACGCCTGACATGCCCTTGGGAGAGCGCATCAGGATCACAGGCCAGCGCGGCCTGACAGGCGGCTGGCCGGAACGTGCCGCCTGCTGAATGCGGCGGATTTCGTGATAGGCCCAGTCCAGAGCTCCGTAGAGAGAGGCATCCAAATCATCACCCTCTACAAAGATCGGCTGGTAGCCGTACCCGGTAAACAGGGCGAGCAATTCCTCAACGGTCATGGTGCCGTAGATGGTGGGATTGGCGATTTTGTAGCCATTCAGGTGGAGGACGGGCAGGACTGCGCCGGATTCGGCGGGATCAAGAAACTTGTAGCTGTGCCAGGCGGTAGCGGTAGGTCCGGTCTCCGCCTCGCCATCACCGACGATGCAGGCCACGATCAAGTTGGGATTATCCATGGCAGCGCCAAAGGCGGTCGCCAGCGCATAGCCCAACTCCCCTCCCTCGTGAATGGTTCCTGGAACACCAGGGGAGAGGTGGCTTGGAAATCCGCCGGGCCAGGAAAAGCTGCGCACAAATTGTTCAACTCCTGCGCGATCGAGCGTCAGGTCTGGATAGAACTCATGGAGGGTGCCTTCTACATACAGGTTTGCCAGGTTCGCGGGAGCGCCGTGCCCCGGTCCCGTGACCAGAAACAGATCGATGTCGTAGCGCTTGATGAGCTGGTTGAGGTGAGCATAGACCAGGTTGATACCAGGGCTGGTGCCCCAGTGACCCAACAGGCGGTCTTTGATATGCTCAGGTTTCAGTGCTTCCTCAAGCAGCACGTTCGATTTGAGATACATCTGTGCAGCCGCAAGGTAGTTGGTGACGCGCCGGTAACGGGCAAGCGCATCCAGCTCTGCACCGTGAGCCTGGCGGATATGCTCTACTGAAATCTTCGGACTGCTGAAAGACAATTGGGACGTAGAAATCTCTACTGACATGCGTATTTCCTCCTATCGGTTTAGTGGGCTGTCAACGTTCATGTGATGAGTGAAATGGAGTGGCGGGGCTTCTCCTTTCATCTCGTCTGACTGCGAAGCAGTCGTCGCGCAGCGGCGTTGGCGAGATGGATAGGTGCTAGCCCGGCCAGGTCGCCCCGTACTTGCGCGATGGGACCCAACCCCAGAAAACTGATATCTACCTGGTTTTTTCATTTAGACACCTCGACTATTGTGCATATCGTCTCATCAAGGGACGCTTGACGAGTTCGACGAGTAGCAAGTAGGTCACCGTCATCGCAATCAGGAAGAGGAAGTACAGCCCTGGTAGCGGTGTGAAGCCGAGCGGATCGGCAAGCGGTGTGTACGGAAGCAGAATGCCTATGGCCACAACCAGTAGCACAGTGATCGTGAGCGGAAGACTCGGAAGACTGCGCAGTGGATTGCCCGCGGTCCGAATGATAAACAGGACCAGCGTCTGGGTGGAGAGCGACTCCACAAACCAGCCTGTGTGGAAGAGCACCGGTCCAGCATGGAAGACACGCAACAGGATGAAGAAGGTCAGGAAGTCGAAGATCGAGCTGAGTGGTCCGATGAAGATCATAAACTTGCTGATCAGACTGATGTCCCAGTGCTGCGGCTTTTTCATGAAGCTCGGATCCACATGATCGGTCGGGATGGCTATCTGGGACGTGTCGTAGAGTAAGTTGTTGAGCAGGATCTGCGAGGGCAACATGGGCAGGAAAGGCAGGAAGACGTACGCGCCCGCCATACTGAACATATTGCCGAAGTTGGAACTGGTGCCCATCAACAGATACTTCATCACATTGCCAAAGGCTTTACGTCCCTCCAGAATACCATTGTGTAAGACCTGTAAACTCTTTTCCAGCAGGATAATAGAGGCCGCGTCCTTGGCGACATCGACGCCTGTGGAGACCGAGATGCCAACGTCGGCCGTATGTAACGAAGGGGCATCGTTGATGCCATCGCCCATATAGCCCACGACGTGCTTGCGGCTCTTGAGTGCGAGAATGATACGGTTTTTCTGTCTGGGTGAGACACGTGCAAACACAGTGACCTGTTCGACTATCTTGGCAAGTGCTTCATCGGGCATCTGGTCCAATTCACTGCCCAGCACAATCCTACTGCTATCCAATCCAACCTGTTTGCATACGTGGCGGG
>JBKPBA010000322.1:0-9472 GCA_046726675.1 Chloroflexota bacterium | reverse complement strand
GGTTGCACGTGATATGCATCGTATGCAAGTGCAGTTGCGTGCAGTGGAAAAATAAAACGACCTCTATCGTTGGGATAGAGGGTACCCGCCCGTGCGTTTTCTTCTCAACGCCCCTGGCGCCTTGCCTGACCACACACTTCCTCTCTCAGCATTCGCGGGCTGACAGCGTATTTGACAGCAGAAGGCAACACGCACGAGTGCAGCAGGTCACGCTGCCCGCTCATGTGTGTCCATCTGGGTCCTGTGGGTCCTGGTGATGCGTGTCCCCTCTCTGTTCTTTTCCCTGATCGCTCAATACATCGCTCAGCTTCTGCATCGCATCCTGTTGGAGCGATGGCAGCACGTGCGAATAGACATTTAAGGTCATCGAGGCATTACTATGTCCTAATAATTCCTGGACGACCTTCACATGCACACCCATTTCCATCAGCAGCGTTGCTGCACTATGCCGCAGATCATGAAACCGTATCGATGGGAGACCAGCCTCTTTGAGTATTTTTTTCAGCCAGTTTCTCAGCGTATCGGGGTCCAGGTACTCCCCATGTCTGCCGCAGAACACAAGATCATGTGCTTGCCATGCATTCGCGGCAGCTTTCCGGGCCTCTTCCTGACGCACTCGATGCTGTGTTAATGCCTCGATGACCAGAGGTGAGAGGACAATTTTCCGCCGACTGGACCTGGTTTTCGGTTCGGTGATTTGCAATCCAAAGCCATGAGCAGCTGTTCTTGCCGAACGACGGATCTGGAGGTATGCTTCTTCAAAGTGAATATCACTCCAACGCAACGCTACCAACTCACCTCGCCTCATCCCTGTGGTCAGTGCGAGAATCAACAACGCTTCGGATTTCTCCCCTCTCGCCTGCTCCAGCAACAGTTGCGCTTGCTCTTTGGTCAATGGCTGTATCTCATAGCGTGTTTGACGCGGCAGGGACTTTTTCGCGATAGCGGACACATTGCGCACGACAAGATTGACATAGACAGCATGAGAAAGGGCGCTATGCAAAACTCCATGCAGAACCTTGATCGTGCTTGCTGAAAGCCCCTCCCTAGCTTTCTTTGCATAGAATGACTCAACATGCCCGACGGTCAGTTGCCGGAGTTTCACCTGTCCGAGTTCTGGGAGGATATGATTGTCAAGCATACTACGATAGAGCACATAGCTACTGATGCGGATTGCAGGTCTGTGTACCTCTTCGAGCCAATGCTCCAGGAATTGTTTCACCGTTTGCTGCGGACCAGTTGCCAGCGATCCCTGTTTGTCTGCATGCTGCGCTGTACGCAACTTCTCCCTGGCTTCCTCTTGTGTCTTACCATAGACATATCTCCGCTTTCCATCCTCAGTGAAAAAGCTTCCTACCCATCGGTCATTCTTCTTGTCGGGATAGATGGAGCCTTCGCCTTTGCCGCGTCGTTTTTGCTTTCGACTCCTGGATTTCTTCTCCTCGTTTGTTTTCTCTTCATCGGTCATATTGTCACCTCTTTCACAAGAACAGTCCCCGCCTGCTTGAGCAAGACGGGGATGTCACTTTCGTCTGTAAAAACCGAATGCTTCCTTTCTGAAAGGTAAAATTATTCCTGCTCTGGCGCAAGCGGAGCAAGAACATGTGTCTTGAGGTAGTCTTGAAATCATGTTTGAAGTACTGGTGCCTGAACCAGTCACAAAAGATGCCGAGCAGCGCATTGGAGAAGCTGTTCGCGTACTGCACGCCGTGCTGATCTGGTAGTATGGATAGAATACGTAAGAGTTACAGAGAATCGGGTGTGAAAGCCCCGTCTTTCCAAGTGGGGAATGAAACGCCCGCTGCCCGCAGGCAGCACTCGCATCGCCCGAATTTCCGTTTCTGTTGGGTTCGAAAAGAATACTCTTGCAGTACATTTGACAATCCAATAGTGTTTCTGGGTTCCGCAGTTAAACGCTCCTGCGGGTAAAAGCACTAGCGTCTTCATCAAGTGCATACCAGTGCTCTCTTCTCTTGCTTCATCTCCTCATGAGGCACCGCCCGGAGCCGGGCGCAAGCTGGAAGCAAGAGTACCAACGAACGAAAGAGGAAGGGCTTCTTCCGAGGCGCACATGTCCTGTACTTGCGCCCAATGATGGCCCACATTCCTTGCCACTGTAGAGGTGGCACCGCCGAAGCGATGCGGTTAAAGCAGCGTCTTACCTCCACCCGAAAGGGTAGGGGGGACCGGAGCATGACGCGACAAAGGCTGGTGACGCCCGAGTACCACGGGTCAGAGGCCAGTCAGCTAGGACGTCTATGGCTAAGCCTGATTGGTTGAACCCTAGTCACGTGGATAAGACGTGGATCTACAGGCCGAAACGGTACCGATGCCTGTATTCGATGCAGCGTAGGCAGCGCACAGGCCCACGCTGAGCTTCCATCGAACGCGACCCGCAAGGGGCGGGAAACGACGTACAGGGAGCCTAAGGACGTACCAGGGATGTGGGGCAACTTGGGGAACACCTACCCTCCGCGAGGAGCAAGGTGACAGAGCAACCGAAGTAGTCGTGAGGGTCACGTCTCACTCAAGGGTGGAGGAAAGCTCCACACAGGGCCAAGGGTTGCAGGAACCTGTGCCATCACAGGAAGGTTGGCCTGGATGGGCCAAAAGATCTTCATCGTGCGGCATGGGTTCTGGAGAGCCACGATGCGCCGAAAGGTGCCCGTCGGGTTCGGGAAGGGGCCGTTGGCAACGGGTCTATTCAGTTGTGAATGTGCAAGTGAGTCGATACCGCGCTGGCGGCCTACTTCATGCTAGAGTTCGTCGGCTTAAAACGTTCGCATACCTCCAACGAGGCTCTATCGCAGGATAGTGAGAGTTGGAGCATCCGCGAACCCCCTGGCTTTAGTCAGGGGAGGTCTCAGTTGTACTGACCCAAATGACGAGTCAAGCACCCCAGCTTGAAAAGCCACGGGGTATCTACAGGCGCAGGTTCGGTGAAAAGGGGGACCGAAGGGGGACTCCTGCTCAGCAATTATATGGAACTGGCCTTCCCTCGGCTTTCAGTCTTGCTTGACCAAGTTCCTACATCAAAGAAATAGCCTATTGACAGTTTATCAGATATCAAGGGCTACTTTGGCGATCCATCCTAAGGAAGAGCTTCGATGATGTCTCTAGCCGTTCCTTTCCCTCGCCATCTATACACCAGACAGATAGCGAGAAGGTTCTCTGCGCGATTGTATAAGTAACGTATCCTTTGCTAAGTTGCGCTGTTGTGTTCGTTCGGACGAAGCTGCAAGTGTACAGCCTTGCTGGAACCGAGCAAGGAAAACGCCACCTGACCTAATGGGGAAATACAAAGCAGAGGTTCAACCAAATGCTAAGGAGGACGCTTCTAGACTGCAAAAAGCATTCTGTCAGAATTTGGTTCTCATGGAGCTGTCAACGCCGACGTAAGAAAAGATAGAGTTGCTGGATGTAGTGAGCGCTGGGAAAGGCCGTACCCTGTTCCCAGCGACTGATGTTGAAGGAGTGTATTGCCCCGATGCGATCGGCGACCTCCTTCTGGGTCCAGTTGCGTTCTTTGCGCGCCAGGCATAGGAGGTGATTGGGCGTGGCTTGCGCTGCTTTCTTGACCATGAGTTCCTCCGACCTTCTTTATTCTGCGCCTTCTTGCTTTACGACTTCCGTCAATCGTTCCATCTTCCCAAGTAGATCGGTATAGTTCGCTCGGACTGCAACGGTATCGGGGTGCTCAGGACCCAGCGCTTGCTCTCGAATGACCAGCGCCCTTTGGTAAAGGGGTTGAGCCTGCTCATGCTTGCCCTGCTTCTCATACAGTTCTGCAAGGTGATGGAGCGTGTGGGCGACATCGGGGTGGCTCTTTCCCTGGGCCTGTTCACCGATGGAGAGTGCACACTGCAAGCGTCGTTCGGCCTGTTCGTCCTGCCCTTGCAGGAGCGCGAGATGGCCCAGGGCATCCAGGGCCGTCGCAGTCTGGGGGCGCTCGGGTCCCAGCGCCTGCTCGTTGATGGCGAGAGCCCGCTCCAGGAGGAGTTCGGCCTGCTGGTATTGCCCCTGGCGCGTGTAGAGCTGGGCCAGGCTGGTGAGTGTTTCAGCCACAAGAGGATGTTCGGATCCCAGCACGCGTTCAAAGCTCGCTAGAGCTTGCTGCAAGAGCGACTTGGATCGCCCATCCTTGTCCGTCGCTTGAGAGAGCTGGGCCAGGAAGAGCTGATCAACAATAGTACGGTAATGCTCGGGCCCCAGCACCTGCTCACGGATGGCGAGAGCCCGCTGCAAGAGCGGTTCCGCTTGCGCGTACTTACCTTGCAAAGTAGAGAGCTGTCCCAGTCTAGAGAGGCTGTCTGCCGTGTCGGGGTGCTCGGATCCGAGCACGCGTTCCTCAGAAGCAAAGGCTCGCTGGAAGAGCGGTTCGGCCTGGGCATACTTGCCCTGCTTCATGTAGAGGATGGCCAGGTTATGGAGCGCGGTGAAGGTATCGGGGTGCTCGGGCCCTAGTGTGTTTTCCAAGAGAGTGAGCACGTGGTGGAAGAGCGGTTCGGCTTGCGCGTACTTGCCCCAGCGAACATAGAGGACGCCCAGTCCCGTGAGGGTGTCAGCCACCAGTGGGTGATTCTTTCCCAGAGCTTGCTCACGGATGGCCAGGGCGCGTTGATAGAGAGGTTCGGCTTGCTCGTATTTGCCCTGGTCTGCATAGAGGTTTGCCAGGTCATTGAGAGAGCCTGCTACATCGGGGTGCTCAGGTCCCAGCACCTGCTCCTGCAGCGAGAGCGCCTGCTCCTGCAGCGGTTCGGCCCGGACGTACTGCCCACGGTCGCACAGGTAGACCCCTGCCGCATGGAGCAAGCGGGCGGCTTCGGCGAAGGTGAAGGCATACTGCGCGATCCACTGGGCACAAACCTGGGCGTGGGGAATGCACTGCTGACAGCGCTCCCAGTTTTCAAACGTCACCTCCGGAAAGGCGGCATTGACAGCCCGCACAGCCCGCTCCGCCCATTGTCGTGGTGTCTGCTCCTCCATACTCTCCTTGAGTACCACCTGCACCAGGCGATGGATGTTGAGCAGCCTGGCCTCGGAGCCACGCTTGACCAGTGAGTATTGGCGTAAGAGCTGGATGGCCCCATTGAGGAGGAACGGGTTGGCTGCCACCGGCGAGAGCATCGGTCCCAGGTCTGCCGCTCCCTCGGTCACAATCGCTTCAGGTATGGCATCCGGGTGCAGAAAGGCGCACAAGCGCAACAGGTCGACCGCGGCAGGGTCCCGCTGTTGCACCTGCGCGAAGGAGAGCGCCCAGGTGCTGGCCACCGTGTGCGGATAGTCGGTCGACATGCTGCTCTGCCGATGGAGCAATGCCATCCGGCGCTGTGCATAGAGTTGGAGGTACTCCGAGAGACGACATCCAGTCTCCTCAATGTACGCTCCCGCCTGATCGAGGGCGAGCGGCAAGCCATCCAGTTCCTGTACCAGTTGCTGTGCCGCTGTGCGCACGGCGGCAGAGGTATTGTCGAGTGGCTCCTCAGGGGCGAGTAGTTTCGCCCGGCGCAGCAGCAACTGCATGCCTTCGGAAACATCCATCTTTTCGACCGGCAGACTCTGGGCGATCTTGCCGGTGGCCTGCGCTCGGGTAGTGAGGAGGAGATGCCCTTGACCACCAGTCGGCAAAAAGTCGGTGAGTAGGGAAAACTCATCTGCATTATCCAGGATGAGCAGCCAACCCTCGTGCTGCTCTAACCAGCGTTTCGTGGCTGCGACAATCTGCATCTGGTCCTGTGCGTCTTGTCCTGATAACGAGAGCAGACGCGCGAGAGCCATATAGTCAGCCACCAGGGTCTCGCGGCTGGCGGCACGTACCCAGAAGACTGCGCGGTACTCCTTACGGTAGCGATAGGTATACTCGATGGCTGTCTGCGTTTTGCCGATGCCGCCCAGACCACTGAGAGCATACGACTGATTGAGGGCGGCACTGTGGCTCCGGGACAACTGCTCATGCAGTCGTTCGAGCAAAGGCCCTCGTCCGGTGAAGAAGAGGTTACGTGCGAAAGGCACATTCCAGGGGGGGAGTGAGTCTGTCCCTGTGGGGGGTTGATTACTCTCGCCAGGTTCTTTCACCCATAACCCCAATTCCCTCGCCGATTTGCCGAAGAGCAAACAGAGCTGCCGGATGTAGTGGGCGCTGGGGAAGGCGGTGCCCTGCTCCCATCGGCTGACATTGAAGGAGTGCGGGGCCCCGATGCGGTCGGCGACCTCCTTCTGGGTCCAGTTGCACTCCATGCGCGCCGCTCGTAAGAGCTGATTGGGTGTAGCTTCTGCTGCTTTCTTGACCATGGGATCCTCCCATATCTTGATGGGAAAGGACCTACTACTCTACCTCTAAGGGGATCGTCGAACAGGAACAAGCTCGTGTGTACACGAGCTAAGTATATCACACATGTGATAAATGCGTGATAAATCGGTGATATTCATTTCCTCTGCGCATAGTGCTACCATGATGAGCAGTTACAAGTCTTCTACTTCAGAGCTCATCCCTCTGTAGTCGTCTCACACCAAGGAGGAATGCGACCATGGGCGATCGCATCGGACAACTGTTTGGCAACATCAAGTAACGAAGAAATGCATCGTAACTACAGGATTAGATTTACAGAATCCATCCAAGTAGCTAGACATTCGCACTAGAAAGAGGTAAACCCATGAATCACGAACAGAATAAAGACATTGGGAAAAAACGCATGAAAGCATTGATTGCAATTGGAACACAGGCAGCGATCAGTGGTGGAGCCGCGGCTGTACCCACACCAGTAGTAGAGACTGTCAAGCATATCGCCGTGGCTGGAAACGAACTCCTCCTCTGCGCGAACCTCTACCAAATCTATTATGAAGAAAAGATCAGTCCTGAAAGTATTAGAGAACTCCTCACGTACGCTGGTATACTTGCCCTGGGTGCCGGAGGGCTAGTTTTCGTCTCCGTAAAGGGAGTTCAGATACTCCTGCACGAAATATCAAATATTATATGGCCAATTAGCACTGTCATTACCGTCCCCATAGCCACCTCTGTCACTGGACTGGTGGGTCTGACTTGCATGCTCTGGATGGATTACGCCTATCGGCGAGATATCGAGTTGGGTAAAGTGAAAATCGGACAAGTGTTTTGAAACAAGAACGTTGGGATGAGCTTCTTCCTCGTACATTCCTCGTCCTCATAATCTATGCTGTGCTAACTGGTTACATCCATTTTAAAACTTCTGTCAAGCCGCGAGAACCATATGAGGCGTACCCATTCTCCTGCACTTGCCAGGGGAATGGGCTTTCTTTTACTTCAGCGCCCGATTTTGAATAATTTCTACCTTATGCCGACTCTTTGTGGCTTTTGGTGTTGGAACATACTCCTCCAGTCCATCAATTGCTCGGATATATCTTTTCATCATTTTACCACCTGACCTGAATGGGTATCTCTTAAGTCACGAGATGTATCTGGTACAGTTTGTTTGACAGTGTATCTCGTTCTTTCGCACATGTGAGACTCTGCGCTCTATGTGATAGGAGTAACCAGCAAACTTTGCTGACCGATCATTATCTTGTGTGTGGTGATAGATGATGCGTTTCCTGTATGAATGGGACCCTGTATGACTCACATTCCCCGGCAATCACCTGTCGCTGCATTGTCTCAAGCGAGGATGTAGCCAATGTATCGACAGGAGTATCACCAGATTGGATAGAGCATTCGATGTGCAAGTCCAGAAGAATCAGGTCCAGCTTCGCCGGCTGCTGAATACTTGCCGGTACAACCCCCAGGTGCACAACGCTCCATCACGAATACACGCAAAAAGAGGCGATGTCACGGTGTGTCTTTCCATCATTGCGGCGTCATCTCGGCCGGCACAGCAAGCGCTGTTTCACTTTTCTCGGCAGCCACAGTTGGAAGCAGATGGAGAGATGTCACGTTGCTGTTCATGGTTTTGCCTCATGCAATTGCTCATAGGCTCGGATCGCTTCTGGTGTTGCATCCGACGGAGAGCATGCCTGGGTAGTAGAAGCGCTCAATGCCATTTTGTAGGAGCACCACACCCACCTTGTAGCGCAGCCGCTCCTTCCGCTCAGGAGCAACGAACGTGACATCTTGCACTTGCCGGTTTCCGGTGAGATAGCCCAGGCCATCGATCGTTTCGACAGCAGGATCAGCCGCATAGCGCAGCAAGGCCGCCTTGTGTTCGGCCATGGCCTGGCGCAGTTCATCAGTCAATGCCCCAGCGGGAGCCTGCACATGCAATCCATCGGATTCAACCGAGAGATGCACTTCCAGGCGAGCGAGTTCCGTCAATAACAACATAAGTATCATAAGACAAATTCCTCCCATCCTTCTGGTAGCGTAGAGGATCGTGTAGGGTTCGTGTAGGGTTTCTCTCTCGTATTTTTTTGCTCTCCATTGGCTTCTGGAGGCGTTTCAACGCTATTTTCAATGGTTGAGGTAGTGTAGGGTGTGTAGGGTTTCGCCATGTTTTGGCCCTTATAATGGCTTTCAAATGCGTTCTGGGGAAAAACCTGGTGAAACCCTACACACCCTACACTCTCGCTTTTCTCACATGCCTGTGAATTGGCTTCTGATGGGCGTTCGTCATCATTTTCAGGAGGTGAGGGGGTATACACTCCCCCTACACTCATCTCTTGAATCGTCAACACTCTTACTCCCTGGTAGATCATGCCGGTGTTTCCTCGTTTCTTTTCAAAACGCTTGCCGATCTCGTTGCCAAACAGGGTGGCATTCATGCCCCGGCCAAACTGGTTCTCTTCGCACCAGGTCTTGTATGCCTCATACAGCACACTCGCTTTGACGGATGCTTCTGGGCGAATGACACAGCGCTCGTTGAGGAAGTGCAAGATGCGATCCTCCTCGTCGCGATACTTCTCGGTCGCCAGGGAGATAGAGGCCGGGATCGCCAGTCCCAGCTGTTGCCAGGTGAGACAGCCCCGGGCCAACCAGGCCAGGATGCCGCTGCGTTCCCCTTTGAGCTTGTCCTTGAGTTGGGGGTCAGCTTGCCGCTCGTGAGGAGTGTGGAGATACTCCACGAACCGGATGCCAAATTCGATCAGGCAGGCGCGCGACCAGAATGCCTGATCGCGTGCATCGGCATGGGGCTTGTAGTTGGTCATGAGCAGCAGCTTATGCGTCGGGGTGAAGCTGTACTGCCTGCCGTGCAGCTGCCGGGTGGAGATCTCGCCGCCACCGGAGAGCAGCTTGATCTGCGCGATATTGAGCTTATCGCCTTGCCGCGTCTCGCTGCCCCAGACCAGGCGCTTGCCCTGCAGATCGCAGAGATGAGGCGTGGGAGCGCCGCTCGCCCGGAACTTGTCCTGCGCGACGAACAGGTCATTGCTCACCGCTCCCACGAGCGGCCCCAGCACGTCCTTGAGCGTATCGAGCAGGGTATCCTTGCCGTTGCGTCCCTCCTCGCCATACAGGATGGTGAAGACGTGTTGGACGGTCGAGCCGGTGATGCCGTAGCCGAGCAAA
>JBKPBA010000321.1:0-3279 GCA_046726675.1 Chloroflexota bacterium | reverse complement strand
TTTGATGATGGGTGTGGTTTCTTCGACTGCCTGGTCAACGAGATCGTATGATTTTGTTGTCACAAAAAATATTCCTTTCTCTGTTAAGGAAGACCCTTTGAGAGTGTACAACAATTTGCTAGCAAATTGTTGGGAAAGTTCTTAGAAGGAGTTAGCCGGAATTGGCCAGGGTAACAGGCCGCGTAGGGGCGGGAGAGGTGTTGATGAGGGGTGGGGACGCTTGCGTCGCCCTGGTGCTCGACACCCGTGTGGGGACGCTTGCGTCGCCCTTGCCCGGACAACCTTTCACCCCCTGGTTTTTGATAGACCATCAAGCACGAAGTCGAAAGCCAATCTATTTACTGACAAGCGCGGATCGCAAGGCTTCTGGCAAAGGGATAGCTCGTTCAGTCCTTTGATCCATCGCGACCATCGTCATATACCCCTCAGCTACTAATGGTGACACTCCTTGCTGCTCTATTTTACCTGCCTTTTGTGTGATGCGCACAATGATAGCGACAGTCCAGGAACTGTGCCTTACACGGTCAACCCGCGCTTCAACCCTGAGTTCATCATCGTAGCGAATGGCACCGCGAAAGTTGCATTCAACATGTACGCGAGGAAATGCTATATCTTTAAATGATGTAGCCTCAGGAAAGCCGATCGAGCGTCTCAGTTCATGTTCAGCAATCTCCATGTAGCGAAAAATAGCCGTGAAGTGGATGCGCCCTGTGCTATCCACATCATGGAAAGGCACACGGATCGTTATGCTCGTTTGTGGCATGGATGTACTCCCTATGAGAATGTCATGTTGTACTGTATCCGCTAAGCCCTTTCTTTGCAAGCATTTTGGCTTCCCGAATCATAATCTTGCAAATTATCATGTATTGAAATCGGTTATAAGAAATGCGGATATTTGTAGACAGATATCGTCGGATATGACCCATTATTCCCATCGTGTTCTCCCTCTTTCCGGTTTCAGAGTATTCGGAAAGAAACTGAGGGAAGATCAGAAAAGAAAACTATACAGGGAGCGACACACATGAAACCAAAGCGCAAGAAACGCACCAAAGCAGGAGAACCTCAAACCATCACCAGAGCTGTAACTCATATTCGCCTGGTTGAGGTCAATCCTGGCAAGTTGGCCGCGCTTGATCGTCTTGCTCCCATATATTTAGCCCTCTGTCAGCAGTACGTGATCCTTTTCTGCACTGAAGAGCTACCAAACAAACTGCGTGCGCCTCTTTATTCTACGCCCCTCTCCGAACGCTGGCATCGTGTTGCCATCATGCAAGCAGCAGGGATTGCCCTGTCATGGCGGACGAATAGGCAACGAGCATACCAGGACTATCTCGATACATTGTCAACTTACCAGGAACAACAGGTAGAGGGAACGCTCGACTCATCAGCACAAGAACCTACCTGGCATGAGTGGAATGTGCCTGCCCTGCGCGAACCTGTCATTCAGGCTAATGCGAACGTCGTGAAACTGGACACCTCAGAAAATAGCACGTTTGACTACTGGCTCACCGTCAGCACACTCGACAAAGGCAAGCCGATCCGGCTCCCAGTGAAATTGGCGCCGTACCATAAGGAGGCACTGAAAGGCAGAAAAATCAATAGCAGTGTCCAACTGAACAAACGTGATCGCGCGTGGTGGCTGACGCTCTCTTACGATGAACTTATTGTCGTTCAAACGCAGACAGATGCACCCGTGGTGGGCATCGATGTCGGCATCGCTAATTTTGTGTCGACGAGCACTGGTCGAAACTATGGCACCTTTCACGGGAGGCTGCGTGAACGACAAAAGAGGGATCGAGATAAGCGGCGACGAAAAGCGAAACTCCGCGCCTGTCTCAAGCGCAAAGGCAAGGAGAAACTGCCCTCCACCAGTAGCCGGAGTGGGCAACGGCTCACGCGCCATGTAAAACACTCCATCAATCGTGCGATCAATCAGTGTTTTGCAGAGCACGAGGGCGCGCAGTTCGCCTACGAACAGTTGTCGGTGGCTTCGATGCGGTTCAAGGCGCGTGCGCAAAATGCCTACTTGCGGGCGTCCAATCTGGCCCATCTTCCCAAACAGATCCAGTGGAATGCCCTAAAACGAGGGGTGTTGGCGACCTCGGTCATGAGCGCGTATTCATCTCAAGAGTGTAACAGGTGCTTCTATACCCACCGTGGAAATAGACCGAGTCAGGGAACGTTTCGCTGCTTGGCCTGTGGGTACGAGGCACCTGCGGACACCAGCGCCGCCGTGAATATCGCGCGGAGGGTAGGAGACAAGCAACTCCGTGCATGTCGTGACCGAATCGCCGTCAAGTCCGTGCTCATGAAGCGCCATGAAGCATGGAAGAAAAAGCATGGCCAGGAGCAGATGCGACCGGTGAAGCAAGGGAAACGCTCTGTTTCCTCTTCGCTCACTTAATTTTTTATGTTCTTCTGGTTATGCAACGGTTGCCTTGTAGTGTGACCGCCCGCCCAGTCGGCTGTTTCGTAAACGGGCGTAGGTGAATCAAAGGAATGCAGGTGAATGTCTCATTTGTCTCTATTCCGGCGAACTATTCAGATAATAGCCCGTTTTAAATATGCGATGCTTCTTACGTCAAGTATTTGATGATGAAAAATTTGTAATATTCATCGTTGTAGCTTTGTGATATACTTGTCAGCGCAATTCAACCAGCCACAGGTGGCAAGTGTATAGTTTAGAGAAGGGCATCGCTATGTTCTATTTTGATTACCCCAAAGTAAAGCATTCGCTAGGGCAAACTGCTCTGCAAGATCCTTATCCCGCCTGGTATATGGACACACAAGGAGTTATTCGTGGCACCAACCTGCTGGCATACTGGCTATGGGATACACTGCAACTCGGTGAGCCGATTAGACCCGATGCTTTGCTGGGCAACAGTATTTTTAGCATCTTTGCGAACAACTTTAAGCGCATTCCGGTGGAACAGAACGGTGAATTCTATGCGAAGAAATCATCGATTGTGAAGCGTATTAAGGGCAATTTGAGTTTGGGATCGCCTATCTACGATCCTTTCATTGTTGCAATGAAGAGTGATCCACAGCTCGAGAAAATTTACGAGCAAGCCGCACTATACCCTGATTATGAATGGGAGCATCCTTTCAGCATTGTACCTCCAGGCCAGAGAGATACTAGCCGATTGCTGGAATTTCAGGTCACTGTCTATCGTCTCGAAGGGGACGCCGGGTTTCTTTCTATGTATACTCCGACCCGCGCGACTCTGCCAGATATTGAGGAGCAGTACAGGCTGCTTATCGAAGAATATGGTGATAAAG
>JBKPBA010000320.1:0-4720 GCA_046726675.1 Chloroflexota bacterium | reverse complement strand
ATCATAAGTCCATCGGAAAACATGATACAAGCGAGCGCCTAAGTCAGTTCCGTGTTGTGGGAAAGAATGCAAGTGTTGAATAAGCGATGGAACAAGAGTCCCTATGAAGGACAGGTAGTCAACTTCGACAGGTGTGTAAGCCCAGTGCAGATCGCATGTCTGCCCGGCGAACTTCCGAGCAAGGTCAGTCAGAAATGCCTGGTAAAGGCGAACAGCCTCTTCATCACCAATTGTTCGTGCTAAACGTGTCTTTGTTGTCCCAACCTCTGGATAACGAGCCATAATGACAAGTGCTGTATCAGGCATGTATCCTCCTTGTCACTGTATAGCGCAATGTTGTACTCAACATGTAGTAAGCTGCCTTAATGCTGCCGGTAATCGTGCCAGCTACTTTCGAGCGGCCATGACTGCGATGTCGATAGTGGACGGGTAACTCAACAATACGGTAATGTGCTCGTGCCGCCTTCACCAACATTTCCACGGGCCAACCATAAGTCATTTCGCGCATCTCAATCGTTTCCAACAGCGAGCAACGTACAACGCGAAACGATCCGATGTCATGGAGACGTACACCATACAACAAACGGATCATACAGCTTACAAGCCAGTTGCCCAGGCGCGCCTGCACAGGCACTGCTCCCCGTTCAGCCAGTTCACTCACCCTCGAACCGATCACAAAATCCGCTCGCCCTTCACTGATTGGCCTTAACATCATGGGTAGGTCTATGGGATCATCACTTCCATCTCCGTCCATAAATATCACTATCTCAGCCCCCAGGCTACAAGCCATTTTGAAACCCTTCAAACAGGCTCTTCCATATCCACGCATTGGTTCGCTGGCGACTACTGCTCCAGATCTTTGGGCTACAGTTGCTGTAGCATCAGTACTGCCATTGTCAACCACGATTACCCATTGTGCGAAGTCTTGGGGAAGTTCTGCAAGCAGTTGGTGGATGGCTGCTTCTTCATTCAAGGCCGGGATGACGATAACAACCTTTTCGGTTACCATAAAGCCTATAAAACTCCTCTACGAAATTAATGCAGATTAACACATAAATCCGGTCATCAGTAGGGGCCGATTTATCGGCCCTCGGTGCATGTTTTGATGTCCGGATTCATGTGTTAATGTGTATTAATCAGCCACACAGAGAACCCATTTGTAATCTGTCTTACTACAGTAGCACGATGGAGTCATAGAATTATTTACAGGCTGCTACTGTCTGGCTGAGAATCCGCAATGCAGTGAGGCTGCCCTGTGCCTGCCCCTTTTCAAAATCGCCTTCTGTCTGTCCCATCTGATTGGTGACGTGCGCAAAACAAATGATCTCGTACTGCTTCGCACTGGCGAGCGCGTAGAGGGCTGCTGCTTCCATTTCCACGGCAAGAATGCCTTTCTTCCGGCACACCTCTATCATCTCCTCTGTTTCTCTAAAGGGTGCATCGGTCGTCCAACTTGCTCCAAGATAAAGCGGAACATATGTGTGGTCCCAGGTGGTACAGATTGCATTTCTGAGTTCTGGATGCAGGTTGCTATAGGGTGATGGGGGCAGATAGTGGTAGCTTGTCCCCTCGTCACGCAATGCCTTCTCGATTAGCACCACATAAGGCGGACGATCCAGGGAGATAATCTGCCCTGCCGAGGTGATACTGATCAGCAGTTCGCACCCGGAGGCGAAGAGTTCCTCTGCCACCAGCACCGCAAACGGTGCGCCGACCACGCGTCCGATAATGCCATACTCGATTTCTTCATGCACAAAGGTATCAAGCACAGTGTGATAGCATGCCCAGGTTGAATGGCGTCTTGCACGATTTGTAGCGTGAAGATGATCGACCAGGTCTCCGTCTGGATCAAGCACACAGATGCTCGGAACTTGCCCGAACGCAAGCCCTTTTTGTCGCCGCGCCTCGCGCAATAAGTTCTCCGGTGTAAAGACCGAGGGCGCATCAAAGTGCTTGTGGGTGAGAAGAGAAGGAAAAGATGCTCTCTCAAATAGGTCAGTATCATTCGTCATACATGTTGCTCCATTGGCTGGCCGAAATGGAACCTGACAACAACCGATGTGCTAGGAACGAGATAGTTTAGATCTGAAAAGAGTGCCAACATGAGCAAGATAACATTCATGGCTCAAGTTCTCGGCAGGTGGAGAGACGCCGCTCCACAACCTTCACATGGAAATTGTTCCCTGGTACGGGAGTAGGATGCTCTTCAATGACCAGTTGATAGTCAGGTGGATCAAACTGCAAGGTATATGTGTTGAGCAAGGTGGCTATCGTGACCATCAATTGCACTTCGGCGATACCTGCACCCAGGCAGGTATGGTCACCTAATCCAAATGGCGCGTAGGCACCCGGTTTTCGATGTTCGTTGCGTGGCGCACGGAACCGATCAATATCAAACTGCATGGGATTGGGATACAACTCTGAGAGGAAATGTGGCACGGTCATGGCAACCTCCATATCATTGCCAGGTTCCAGACGATACCCGGCGAGAGTCAACGGTTTGGCGACACGCGCTCTGTGGCCGCCTGCTACCGGATAGCGTCGTAAGGTCTCCATCATAGCCCCTTGTAGATCTGGCATCTGCCTGAGCTTCTCCCAGGTCAGCGGACCCTGGCTCCAGGCCGCATCAACCTCTGCTTGCACCCGAAGCCCGGCGTCTGGATTGGCGAGCAAGGCGTAGATCGTGAAACTCAGGGAGTTCGCCACGGTGTCAATGCCTGCCAGCATTGGCCCCAGAGCAATGTGCTCCAGGATGGCTCTGCGATATGGTTCCGGGTACTGCGCTGTCTCTCGCATGGCATCATCGATCATATCCGGTTTGCCGTTGGGTTGAGGATGCAACAGGTGCGCTTCATAGGCTTTGCGACCAAATTCGTTCACGCGTTCGACCGCCCGTTGATACGCGGGGGAATCGAAGCGATCTCCACTCTTGTTTCCAACCTTGAGCGTATTGACGATCGTCGTGTTGAGGTAGGTGACAAAGTCATCGAGATATTCCCCAGGCGAGACGCCGAGCAGTAATCGGCCTAGCTGTTCCGCAACGAGACGTCGCATGCTTGCATGCACTGCGATGCTTGAGCCAGGCTGCCAGCCTCGCGTCCATTCAAGGGTGATCTCGATCATCTGCGGGATCTGGTCCAGGATACGAGCGCGTGACCAGTGCCGACTGCTCTGCGCTCGACGCCTGCGGTTGGCCTCGCCATCCCGTGCTTCGGTCATCCCGCTTCTGGGCTTTTGGCTGATCATCGCATCAAACTGTTCCCACTGCTCTCCGGTGGTGAAAAACTCATCCTCATGGCGAGCCATGAAGACGTTGGCCTCTGGACCCGCCAGGATGATACGTTGATCTTTCTCTGATTGCTGGAGGCGGAAGATCGGCCCGTAAGTGTGATAGAGAGCTACGAACGGCTGCTCTTCATGCGCCACGAATGAAAGGTCTACCAGTGGGGGCAAAGGTGCAGAACTTTGGCCGCTTTCCCAGTGAAGTGTATATTGCTCAGTCATCTTTTTCCTTACCTATTGAAGCGTACCTCAGAAGGTGAGGTCGCTCTATTTCATTTTTTGTTTTCGCCATTTCTCGCATATCACTCACGTTCTCGTTCGACAGGAAAGGTCGAATCCGTGCCCCATTCCTCCCAGGACGCATCGTAGAGTGCAACATTGCGGTAGCCAGCCAGGTGCAGCGCGAAGAAACCCAGTGAGGCCGAGATGCCTACTCCACAGTAGGTGATGACCCGTTGTCCCGGTTCCAGGCCTGTTCCAGTTACAAGGGATCGTATGGACTCTGGGGGTAGGTAGGTCCAATCTGTTGGATTCAGGAAACGAGTTGTGTGTAGATGTACTGCTCCGGGGATGTGCCCGCCTCGCATCACACGCTGGTCGGGAAGTACTATCCAGTGTTGCTCAGGCGGAAGAAACAGACTACCATCTGGGGTCCAGATAGCCTGTCCGTTATACTGTTCGGCAGGACGCGTATAGACCAGCCGAACCAGGGAATCTGCCTCGTGTAGTGCTTGTGCAATCTCGGTGGCCGTCGCAAGCAAATATGGCCGGGGTAGCGGTGTGAACCTTGCTGGGGAAAGGTGAGGCACCTCGGTACTCACAGGCCGTCCTTCAGCTACCCACCTGGTCCAGCCCCCACTGAGCACAGCCACCTGATCGTGTCCATAGAAGCGCAGTGCCCACCAGAGCCGTGCTGCTCCTGAGTGATCCGTTTCGGCATATGCAACCACACGCGTTCGATCTCCGATACCTGCTGCTTCCATCACTGCCGCGAATGGTTCAGGCGGCAGAAGCAGGTTCCGTACTCCTCGTGCATCCGTCCGACTCAGATCATGATACCAATCCAGATGGATAGCTCCTGGAAGATGCCCATGCTGGTAGAGGTCACTGCTGGACCCATCGCCTCGCCAGCGAGCATCCACAATGCGCACTTCATCATCTGATAGATGCTCAGCTAGCCACGCTGTTTCCACAAGGGGATGTGCTGAAAAATCGATCATCTCATCTCCTTCGTTTGCTCTTCAGGGAAGATTTCCTTTACTTTGTCGGTTTCTGCACAAACCGTGTGCGCGGCAATGTTTCAGACATCACGATCTTTACTACCACTCCTGAGAGAATCGTTAGCGTGCCGATCCCGATGATGGCCCATGGCACGCCAAACAGGTCCGCCAGTACCCCGGCAAGCAACGCCCCTATGGCATATCCGCTATCGCGCCAT